>NZ_QOZT01000009.1:0-83565 GCF_003345135.1 Acidovorax sp. BoFeN1 | reverse complement strand
CCTACCCCTCAGTCCCTGAGCCCCAGCGGTGCCACACAGACGCCCGAAAAGGTGCACAGGCATGCACGCATCCGCGCCCCCTTTCTTCGCCCCCTTGTGTTTTTGCGTGGGAACAGTGGGAACAGTGGGAACACCGCATAAACAGGGGCTTCCCGCGTTCCCACTCAGTTCATGGCAGTGGGAACAGTGGGAACAAAATGCAGGGCGCAAGCTGATTTCCGCACATTTTCGGGCATCAAGACCCCCAGCCATGGCAAAACAACGAGCCCCGAACGTTCAACAGACAAAAAGCCCCGTTGCACCTTTTGGTGCATTTTTGATTTTCCAGCGCGAAAGGGATTTGTGCCCCGCCCCCACACGGGCGGCCCGCTGCCCAGTGCCTGGCACACACGCACAAAGGCCCGTACACACGCATGCATGCACGGGCCTGGCAAGGTGGCTGGCGCCCTACACGTCCAAGGCGAACAGCGCCGGGGGTATGCGGTAGCAGTTGGACACCCCCAGTCCTGGCAAACGCTGCTTACAGTCAAACGAACGGCCAGCCCCCGGCATAAGAGCCCCATGCCCCAAAAGAACACGGGCAACGGCCTGATAGTCGAAGCCGTTGCAAACCTCGGCACGGAACACCTCGGGCAGAACGAAATATTCAACGCTAGCGCCCTCAACATCGATGCCTGTCACGGCGTCGTATACGTCCTGGTCATCTTTGGACAATCCAGACGTGTAGACCTTCTTTGTCATCTTGATCGGGTTGCCCTCCTGGTCAACCAAACGCCGGTAACCCGCACGCTGCAGCGTCTTGGCGTTGTGGTCATCAGACGCACGGTGCCACCAAGTAAAGCGGCCTTCACCGTGGGACTCAAAGAACCGGCGCACGGCCCGAAGCATGGCCACCACCTCACCATTGCCAGCCCCACCACGGGCGGCCATCCATGCATCAAAGCAGGCGCGTGCACCGCGTTCACTTTCGCCCGCTGGCCAGCCCGTCAAACCCGCTTCGGTGGCCAGCTCGCCCGCCACGCCCACCAGCGCAAAGCGGGCGCCTACGCGCTCCACCTGACCCGATGCACCTTGCGGCACCCAATCACGCGCCAGGGCCTGCACAGCCGTGCGCAGGCGCTTGCCCAGGCCCTCGGCATTGGCGCACGCCCATTCAATGAACGCCCGGCCTGGTGCACCGTGGCAGGCTTGCGCCTGACGGGTCAGGTGGCTAGAGAATGCAGCCCCGCCTGCAAAGTCGTGCAGGTTCTCGAAAGCCCCAAGCCCCTTGCCCGCATCAGCCGGGATATCAGCCATGCGCGCTTCTTGCCCAGCTCGGGCGCGCTTGCCACCTTCTGCCATGTGGTCGGCTAGCCCCAGCTCACCAGCAGACAGGAACAGCAGGCGCCAGGAAAGGCGGGCACGCGGTGAGGCGTTGCGGGTTGCACGTCCCTTGCTCCGTTCATTAGCTAGCATATAGGCGCACTCGCCTGCAACCTTGCCTTCTACCTGCGCCAGCTCGTCCAGGATCAACAGCGAATCACAGTGCTGTGCTGCGGTTGCTTCAAGCGCGTTGTCAGTGGTGCGCCATTGCTGCATGTAGCTGGTGCCGCCGTACACGCTCGCAGCCAGGCGCAATGCCGTGGTTTTGCCTGAACTGCTATCACCTCGCAGGTGAAAGCCCCCGCTCTCCATGCCTGCAGGGCGCAGCAGCGGCCCAGCAAAGGCGCAGGCCACGGCAAACACCAATCGAGAATTACCCACGCACAGAGCCCCGATGCGATCACGCCAGGCGGCTGCATCGTGCTTCATGCGAAAGGTGTTCTCCATCTGGCTTTCGCTCTGAAACACGATGCGCTCGGCATCATCGCCAATGGTTTCATGGGGCAGCACAAAGGCGCGGCCGTGCCAGCCGATGCGGTCGGTGCAGCTCGCAAACTCGCCCGGCTGACGGGTCTGTATGTACTGGGTCAGCAGGTTGCGGGCCGCAGGCGATGGGGCAATGCGAAGCCCCATATTCAGCAGCGCGGCGCGGTACTCTCCCCCATCGCCAGACAGCATGCGGGCGGGCATGGCCCATTGTTTGGGCTTGCCCAGCGGGTCAGCAAAGGCCAGCAAATAGCCCCAGCCAGCGCCGTCCTGGTCGCGGGTCAGGGCCTGCACATCAAGGCGGCTGCACACCCACTGCGGGGCCTTGGGTTGCCCCTCCTTGTCCACGCCTGCATGCCACACGCCCGAATCGTTGACGGTGAACGGATCGAACGGGCGGCCATCGTCGGGGGGATCGCCGTGCCCACCATCGGCCCCGTGGGGCTCACGTTGCGGGCGGGTGGTGGCCTTGCCTTGCTTGGGGATCTGTGGGGCTTGCTGGATGCGTTCGGCCTGCTCTGCCTGGTGCGCTGCAATGGCGGCATCAATGCAAGCGCCCACAGCCTCCAGGCCCTGCGCCTGGTGCAAGTCGTTGAAGTCGGTGCCGCCATCGGGCAGGCCCTCGGGGAACACGGCCAGGCCACGCACGGTGCGGGCTGCGGCTTCGGCTTTCACGCGGCCGGTGTTGGTGCCGGTGCGGGCTTCGGTGGCTGCATCATCATCGCCGCACAGCACCAGCAACGCGGCCCGGTATTGCTGGCGCAGGGCCTTGGCAACGTGCGCCAGGTTGCCCGCGTCAAAGGCCACCGCAACGGGGCGGCCGGTGGCCTGGTGCACGCTTGCGGCCGTGGCGTAGCCCTCGGCAATCAGCAGCACCGAAGCCCCGGCCGGATCACCGCACCAGTGCAACAGCCCCGACTTGCGCCCGCCCTTCAAAAACAGTTTGTCGGTGCCTTCGGCCGGGCGCTCGGGGGCAATGCGCTGCAGGTTCCACAGATCACCCGCCGCATCGCGCAAGGGCACCAGCACGCAGCCATCGGGGGCAAAGCGCAGGCCATGGGCTTGCACGCCCTTGCGTGCCAGGTAAGGGCTGGCGCCGGTGTCGCTGGCTGCATCCCACTGCGCCACCGCGTCAAGCGCTGCAGCCGCGTGGGCCGCGTCCTGGTGGGCCTTGTCGGCTTGCTGGCGCTCGGCTTTTTCACGGGCGCGGCGTGCCAGCTCTTCGGGGCTGGGTGCGGCCGGCGCTTCGCTGGCCTTGGGCAGCACAAAGCCGTGTTCTTTGGCCAGGTGCAACAGGGTGCCAATGCCCACCCCGCCGCCTGCCTTGATGCTGCGCCAGGTGCTGCGCGTGGCGCTGGCGTCGTGACTGTCTGCCGTGGCGCTCCATGCCTCAAACAGATCACGGCCCGTGTCGTCGGGAAACTCACTTTTGATGGCCATGCCCACCCGCGCCCATTCGTCACGCGCCAGGCTGGCGGGGATGTGCGCCAGGGCTGCGCGGATCAGGTCGGGGGTGATGTGGGTGGTCATGCGTCGGTGGTTATTTCTGGTGCGTGCCGGGGCGCAAGGGCCACGGCCAGCCGTTCAGCGAGATAGGCGATTGCAGACGCCTGCATGTGGGCGGCAACGATTGCGGGGTGCTCCATTGCAGGCCCGTACCATCCATCAACAGCGCCGCATGCGGCCTCTAAAAATTCGTCGGCAACACCGGTAGCGCGATCACGCAGCACAGTGTCTGCAAGCACCCGCAAGTGCTCGGCATGCTCTGCCTCAGTCATGGCGCGGCCCTCCAAGGTGCGGGCGCTCGTGGCCTCTTGAGCGTTGCGGGTCATGGATGGGACACGGGCGCTCATGCTTGCACCTCTGCACCAGCAATACGGGCTTGCACCCAGGCCAGAACCGACGATTCAGGCCACGCAGCCATGCGGGCAGTGACGCGCACACAGGGCGGGAATTTGCCTTCTTTCATAAGCTTGTAGATGGTGCTTTTCTTGCAACCGGTGGTGGCCTCCACATCGGGAAGGCGCATCAGGCGATCACGGGGAACAACGGGTTTGGCGGTGTGCACAACTTGCATGGGAGAAAGTCCTTTCATGTATGCCGGTGCATCCGTGGTGGTGCACGCAGGACATGGAGGAACCTTAAAGATTGCAAACGTGGTTTGTCGCCTTGCAAGTGCCTTGCATCTGGTTGCTGGCGTGCGTACAGAGACGAGGTGCGTTGCGCGAGTGCCACCGAATGCAAGCGCCGTGCAAACAGCTATGGCGCCTATGCAGCGCCCAAGCCCCGAAACGGGGCGGCCACTACCGGCGTCCGGTCCTTATTCAAAGCGTTTTCAACGGCTTGCCTGGTGCATCCCAAGGCTATTCCCATCGACACCGCTGCGGCGATGTTCTTACCCAGCCGCTTGTATTCAGCATGAAGCACATCAAGCTGATTACCATCGTCCCAAGGGATGTTTTTACGGGGCTTTCCTGCTGCCTCATTGGCCGCTTTGCGCGCCTTGCGATATGCAACCAGCGCCGCAAAATCAGCCAGAAGAAAAGGAGGTGCAGGCACAGCACCAACGGCAGGCGACGCCACAGAGCCCCAGCCCCACAGCTCGTGCGCCACAGCGGCCCGCACACACACCGCATCGACACGCGGTGCGCTTAAGTAGCCCCGATACTCCCCAACCCAGCCGTTCAAAATCGCGTTGCACACGCCTTCAAAACCTAGCAACCTCTCATCCAGGCACCGCAGGCCACCGCGTTGTTCAACATCCTCACGGCTCAGCATGTGGGCGTCAGGCCGTAGTTGATCGGCATAGCTTTTTGGATTGGAGACGAACAACTCAAGCCCCGTTGCGTGCGCTTGTCGAAGTCTGGCAATTACTTCATCAGCAGCAACATTCATTGGCCACTCGTGCAAGGCCATCAGCCAATCGCGGACGTCTGCCAGCCTGGCAAGCTTTCCATGCTCGCCACCATCAATGCGCATAAAGTGCCCACCGGAATAGAGCCGCCAGCCGCCAGGCGCGCCATCAGGCGAAGCTGCGGAACCTGGCCCGCTGGCGCCGTCTGCCATGGCTTATCCCTTCACCGTTGCGGCCCCGCCGCAGGTTGCATCAGTGCCGTCTTTCTCACGGGCTTTCCGCACGGCATCCCAGCGCCGCCGTTGTGCTGTGTCAACGTAGTGGCATCCCACACCCTCAGCGGTCGCGTTGATGCAGTTTTCAACATCCATCGCAGTGCTACGAATGGATTCAAGGGCAGCGGCGATGCTGTCAATGTCTCCGCACGTCAATGGGTTTTCGAGGGCGGCTAAGGCCAGCTTTGCAATGGCTGCAATGCTTGAAAACCCGCCTTGTGACAGGCAGTCCATATCGCTGATGGCGATGCGCAGTTGCGCAGCAGTTTGGTTCGTCATGGCTCATGCCCTCCATTCGGTTTTTGCTGCCACGTGGCTGGCCTGGTGCGTCCAAAGCGCGGGGCTTACTTGAGCCAGCCAGCGCCTGATAACTTCACGCCCCACCAGCTCGGCAAAGTTGCACGCGGCTGCATCGCCAAAGGGCGCGGGGTTTGCCTGCCCAATGTGCCAGAGCTGCGCTAGGTGTTCGTCGGTGTAGCTGCCCAGGCGGTCCGAATCGACCTCAAAGGCGATAGTGATTGCTGCCATGGCTCAGGCCCTCCCGCTGGTGGTGGTGCACACGTCTGCACTGCCCAGGCTGCGCAGAGCTGCCAGGGCTTGCACGGCCTTGCGGGATGCGCCGGGCACGTTGGCTTGCGGCTGGCGCAGGTAGTGCAGTGCCATGGCCAGGGCGTTATGGGCAGCGGCGTGCAACTGGATAGGGTCGGGGGTGCCCGTGGTGGGCGTTGTGGGCGCAGCGCTGCGGCTGGCCAGGGTGGTGACGTTGTTCACGGCTTCTTGCTCCTTTGCGAGACTTGAAACCACCGGCCGCGTTCTCAAGCGCGGGTAGGTGGGCGGGATGTTGAAAACACGCGCAAAGACGTGCGCCAGGTGTTGCCACTCTGACCATCCCGCCCGAAACTTTGAACGCGGCGCGGGGCCGTGTTTGCAGAATGCAGACGTGACAAAACCTCACTATCGGGGAGGTTGCGCCGCTTTGCGAAAGGTGTTTTCAAGCACCGGCCCCGGTCAGGGGTTGCGGCGATTATGGCACGGGGTAGTGGTGCCAGGTCAAGCGCTATCGGTGTGGCTCGTGGGGCTGGCGTGCCAGGTGGCCAGGGCACCAGCCAGCGCATGGGCTGCAGGCTGCGGCGATGCGCTTGCGTCTGGCTGCGGTGGCGCCCACTCTGCAACGGGCTTATTTCGATAGGGCACGCGCCTGGTGCGGGCCACCACCAGCGCCCCCGACTTGCTGAGATAACCCACGGTTTGCCGCGCAGCTTGCAGCCCCACACACGCAGCCGCTGCAAGCTCGCGCAGGGTTGCGCCACGCTCAGGCGTTGCAAGGGCCTGCGCAGCCGCTAGCAATGCCAAATGCACTTCACCCTTTGGCCGCATTCAAAGGCCCCGCTGTCGATCGCACAACAGCACGGGCAGCACTGGCGTTTTGCCGCTGCCCAGGCCAGCTTTGGCGGCGGCTAGGTCGCGGGTTTTTTGACCGGCATCACTTGTGGAAATATTTCCACAAGTTCCCAGGTCCGTGCGCTCGCCCTGCCGCTCGCCCTGCCGCTTGCCCAGCCGCTCCGCCACCGCCTCCGCAATCGCCACGAAACGCGGGGCCATGGGGCCGAATGCCAAGGGCGCCAGTAGCAGGAACTGCAGGGGCTTGGGGATCATGGGCACATTGTGCCGGGTGTGGGGCTCAATCGTCGCCCGTGGGGCGCTTCAGGCAGCACGCACACCAGCGCCAGGCGTGCGAAGACTATGCGCCCTCGCTATCCGCCTTGGGTGGCGTCAGGTAGGCCTCATGAAGGCGCTGCAGCTCCAACAGCAAGCCCAGGTGCTTAGGCACCCATCCGGGTATCTCCACGCCCTCATTGCGCCAGCGGCTCGGGGTGTTGCGGTGCAGGCCCGTGGCCCTACAAAACTCGCTCACCTTCCAGCCCAGTGCGCACAGTGCAGCGTCAAATTCTTCAAGGGTCATGTGTCGCATCCTTTGTTGCATGCCTGCATTGTGGCACGATTCCCTATAGTGTGCTAAATACATAATAAATCCGCACACTATTTAACATAACGCCCGTCGTATCTAGTGCGCATTGTGGATAACTTCTGCACATTTTCGGGAAACCCAGCATTCATGCGGGTTTACGGGCGGTGTGCAATTGCTCATTTTTTGCGCACTGCAGCGGGAAAAGTTATCCACAGCGGTACGACGACGCCCGGCCCGCTGCACAAAACACCGCCGCAAACGTTCGGCCCGGCTTTTTCCCTTGGGGCTCACTCGCAGCCGGGCATGTGGCAACTTTTGATAATGATTCTCAATAAGTAAATTTGCCACGTCATGGGCTAGTAAATGCCGTGCACACGCATGCACGCCTGCCCGCTGCCGAAGGTGGCGCCAGGGGAAGGCCCTCACGCGCCCATTTCCGGCAACGTGCGTGCGCGTGCACAGAAGCCGGGCCGGTTGTGTGGGCGCAGGACGCCAGGCGGCAAAGGGGAGAAAACAGGAAAAACAATGGTTTATGTGTATGTGTTTTCTCACTATGTAGAAGTGTTCCCACTCTGTTCCCAATCTGTTCCCAATCTGTTCCCACTTTGTTCCCAATCTGTTCCCACTTTGTTCCCATTGACGACTATTCGGTAAGCCGCACCGTTCCTTGATTCCTTGTGTTTGTTCCCACTGTTCCCGCTGTTTTCCGGGGAATGGTGCCGAAGGAAATGCAAAAAACCACCAACGCGCCCATGAAAAAAGGGCCTTGCGGCCCTTTGTGGTGTGGTGCTGGTGTGTGCCCGCCTGGTTGTGGTTCCTGCTTTCCGAACTCGATTCGGTTCCAGCTTGTCAGTCAGGCGGCCCGTGTGGGCATCTTCACCACGTTGCCAGCTTTGCGGCCGTCCAAGTAGTCCGACCACCACTGCATAAGGCGTTCACGGTCTTTCATGTAGGTGCTTCGGTGGTAGGCGGCCCGTATCTCGTTTTGCTCTTTGTGTGCGAGCTGGCGTTCGATCACATCGGGGTTCCAGCCGCACTCATTGGCCACCGTGGAAAACAGCGCCCGGAACCCGTGGGCCGTGGCGGTGTTCTTGTAGCCCATGCGTGCCAGGGCCGAATTGAAAGTGTTTTCGCTCAGGGGCTTGCTGGGGTAAACGGGGCTGGGAAACACCAGCTCACGGCCGCCGCTCAGGGCCTGCATGCTGCGCAACACCTCCACGGCCTGCCGTGACAGTGGCACGCGGTGTTCGGCCCGCATCTTCATGCGCTCGGGCGGGATCACCCACAGCGCGGCGTCAAGGTCGAACTCTGCCCACCGTGCCCCCCGCACCTCACCCGGCCTGGTGGCGGTCAGGATCACCATGCGCAGGGCGTGCACGGTGTGGGGGTCGCCTTCATAGGCGTCCAGCTTGCGCAGGAACTCGGGCAGCTCCTTGTCTGCCATGGCGGCCCGGTGCTGCACCTCGCGTGGCTTGAGGATTTCAGACAGCACCAGGTCAAGCATGGGGTTCGAGGCGATGCGCTCATGGATCACCGCCCAACGGTAAACAGCCTTCACCCGCTGCAGCACCCTGCCCGCCTGGTCGGCTGCGCCGCGTGCCTCAATCTTCACGATGGCGGCCCGCACCTCGCCCGGCTTGATGCTGGCCATGGGCCGCGCACCCAGCGCGGGGAAGATGTCAGCAGCCAGGGATGCCAGGATGCGCCCGGCCGTTTCAGGCTCCCACCGGGCGGCCTGGTGCTTGTGCCAGTCACGCGCCACAGCCTCGAAGGTGTTCACCGCCTCGTGGGTGGCCTGCGCCTTGCTGGCCTTGCGCACGGCCCCCGGATCGTCACCAGCCTGCAGCACCTTGCGGGCCTCTGCAGCCTGGTCGCGTGCATCCTTGAGCCCCACGGCCGGATAGACACCCAGCGCCAATTTCTTTTCCTTGCCGCCGTGGCGGTACTTCATGCGCCAATACCGGCCGCCCGCCTTGGTCACATCAAGGTAGAGCCCGCTGCCGTCAAAGTGTTTGCCGGGCTCGGTCAGGTTGCGCAATTTGGCGTCTGTCAGCTTCATGACGGGGGGTATCCTTCGCAGTCTGGGGGCACATTTGGGGGCTCATTTTGCCAAAACCAAAACAGCACCCAGCATTCATGCGGGTTTCAAGCCTTAGTTTGGGTGCGGCCCCGGCACCAACTCAAAAACCGTTCCTGCGAAAGCGGGAACGGGTTTTTAGCTGGATGGTTGACCCGTATTCGATCCTCTTTGATTCACTCCAGAAGGCTTGCGTCCGATTAACTCGATTGCATTGGCTTTCCTGAACTCCCGATCCCCAGCCATGAATGCTTCGAGCATGTGCGGGATCAACGTCGCCACATCGACCGCTTTGCCATAGGTTTGCGCGTGCATCGCGGCGTAGCGGTCGAGGTCTGCTTTCAAGCTGGCCGGGCATGTGAAGGTCACCTTCGTGGACTCCAGTTTCGGGAGCGGCCCAAGCCGCAATTTTCTGTTCGTGCTCATCGGGCACCTCCTCGCTGATAGAACAAGGGCTGGTAGGGACGAAGCACCAAGTCGCGATTAACAATGATCCGCATTGGCCAGCCCGGCCGCGCCGTCAGCGTCGGCTGGATGTTCATGTTGCGCCGGGTCATATCCTGGCCCACCTGGTTCACGCTGTCCTGGAGGCCATCGCGCCCGGCAATAATGATGCGGTTGCCATCCTGCCGGTTCTCCGGCGCGGCCAGCTCAGCACCTACACCGAGCAGCGTGGTCAATGCCGTGCCGGCCAGGATGCGGCCCCAGTGCCGGTCAACCTCGTCCTCCATGCCGGCATAGCCCGCCGGATCAGTGCCGACAAGGTTGTCCAGCGTCAGCGAGGACGTATCCGGCAGGATGATTCGGTTCCACACCATCTGCACACGACTCTGGCCGTAGCTGACCTGGCTGTTGTATCGGCCCAGGATGCGCGAGCCCTGCGGGATTAGCAGGAATTTGCCGGTGGCCGTGTCATAGACCGGCGCCGTCACGGTGGCGATCACATCGCCCGGTAGATCGGACTTGATGCCCGTCACCAACGCCGCAGGAATCACCGTCCCGGCCATGACCTGGTATGGCGAGGCCGACATCTGGAAATTCCCTGAATTGCGCGTTTCCGTAGAACCGGCTTTCAGGAACGCCTCCTTCTGGTCTTGCCGGTTCTGTACGGCGGTCGGATCGGCAGGCTGGACTGCCATCGAGGCCGGGCCAGCCGCAAGCGGATCGAAGGCCGCCAAAGCGTTGACCCCGGGCGTTGCTTGCACGGCCGCACCAGCGGTCTGCCCTGGCTTGCCCGAGCGGAAGAACACCGACGAAGTTGCCGCCGCATCGGCTTCCTTGCGCAAGGCATCTTCGGGATCATGGCCCGGCGGCGCATAGGTAGGCGTCACCGGCTGCTGCGACTTTACGATAGCAGGGCCAAGATCACCCGGCAGCGGCGGCCCCAACTCGGGCACCTTAGCCGACAGCTTCGAGTAGTCGGCCGGCAACCCATCCAGCCCTTCAGACTTCGAGACGCGATCCACGTTGTACAACTCCATCTGCTCGCCCGCGCCGCGCCGGTGCGGCTGCAATGACCAGATCGTGGCCCCGAGTACGGCGACCGAAATGCCGCCGGTGAGGATGGCCAGCGTGCGCCGGTTCAGGCGCGTGACCGGGCGCGGCTGGGCGCGCAGCGCCACCGGCTCGGGCGCCACCTTGCCCGCTTGCGGTGCAATATCAGGAAAATCGTCCTGGTTCATGGTCAATTCCTCCGCGTGCCATCCGTGCGCTCGATCCGCACCACGTCGCCATTACCACTTCCTTTTCCGCCGCCCAAGCGCAGTTCTGCCGCGCCAAACAGGCGATCCACGATGTAGTACGGCGTGCGAAAGCGGTAGTTCACCAATTGCCCATCGCCCTGCGCGCCGATGACGAACAGCGGCGGCAGCTCGCCCTGGGCGATGCCGGGCGGGAATTGGATATAGACCTTCTCGCCATCATCGAAAGCCCGCAGCGGTTTCCACGGCGGATTGCTGCCGCTGACCGCATAACGAAAACGGATCTTTTCCAACGACAGTCCCGACTCCACCGGCGCGGCGGCACTGGCTGCTTGTGCCTGGCGCTGCAATGCCAGCATCCTGTCCTTCGGATACTCCCAGGACACCGAAGCCATCCACGTCTTGTCGGTCGAGGCCAGCTCCAGCAGGTAGGTGCGCTGGTTGGTGGTGATGACAAGATTCGTCTTGAGGCCCGAGCGGATCGGCTTGACCATCACATTCATGCGCAAGTCCGCGCCAGAACCGCTGGACGTGTCGCCCACGATCCAGCGCACCGTATCGCCTGCCGCAACCGTCACCAGTTCTTCGCCCGGTTGCAACGCAACGACTGTCACGCGGCCCACGGCCGCATAGACTTGGTACAGCGCACCGTCGGTGAAGGGCCACACTTGGATCGCGTTCACGTAACCCTCGCGCGTAGGCGCAATGCGCGCCTCGGCATTGGCACGCGAGACGCGCATTTTCTCGTCGGTGGGTTCTGGCAATGCCTTGGTATCTGCCGTGCCAGGCAAAGGCATCAGTTGCCCCGGCAAGGCCAACGGCTCGGGCACGCTGATCACCTCCACGGGCTTTGGTGCTTCCGGCAGCGGCTGTGCCTGCACCGGCTCATCGAGCAAGATGCTCGGCGGCGGCTTGCCCTGCGTGGCGCAGCCCGAGAAAGCTAACAAAATCACCGGCAAAGCGGATTTACTGAAAAGATCATTCATGGCTTGGCTCCTTCGTTCGCTTCCAGTTCTCGGCTCCACGACAGACCTTTGACGTAGATGCCCAGGGGGTTCTTGCGCAGGCGCTGCTCGCTGCGCGGGGCTTGCAGCACAGTGGAAATCACCGCGTTCCAGCGCTCGGTGCGATCCAGTGCACCGTTGGCAAAGCGCTGCTCCGTCCAACGCACGTTGAAAGACGTGTCGCTGGCGCGAGTTACGCTGCTGATCTGCACCGTCACCGACTCCTTGCCAATGCGCGCGAACGGGTCATTGTTGCGGGCGTACTCGTTGAGCACAGCCGCCCCCTTGTCGGTGGTGTAGTCGTAGGCATCCAGCCAGTTCTGGCGCACGACGATGGGGTCGATGGACAGCGAGCGCACCAGCCCGATGAAGCGGCCCAGGTGGTAGGCGATCTGCGCATCGTTGGGTCGATACGGAGTGGCGGCTTCGCCGACGGCCCGAACCTGGCCCGCGTTGTCCACCTCGATGACGTAAGGCGTCACGATGGACTGCGCCGAGCGCCAGACCAGGCCGCCCGTCATCAGCAACGCGAGCGCAAGACAGCCAAAGGCCATCAACCGCCAGTTCTTGGCCTGTACGCGGGCCGAGCCAATGCGCTCATCCCAGACCTGAGCAGCGGATTGGTAGGGAGTGGCAGGCTGCGGCGTATCGGCATAGCGCACCTGAGGTCGTTTGAATCGCATGGCAGGTTCTCCTTTCAATCGTCAGGACTACGCAGACTCGGGCCTTGACTAGAGCTACCGGCGTCGCCGCCACGTAGCGTGTGGGCGGCGGTCGTGGCGGCATGGGTGATCTGTTGCCTGCGATGCAGGCGTTTGGCCCAAGCGGGTTGTCCGGTGGATGTGGGCGACGCTGCGGCATCGCTTGTGCCCTGGGCAGCAGCACTGGCCCCGGATGCCGTCATGGCGTCATCGGGCCGCAAGGCAGAGGCCGCACGCTCCTTGAGCGAGCGCGCTACATCGGCAATCTTTTGCGCTGCTGCCTGCGCGCCGGTCTTGGCGACATTGCCCACGCCAGCGGAAGTGCCCTTGAGGCCGCCACCGGCCGAAGCGGAACCAGCTTGGTATGCGGACCTGGCACTGCTGGCGTTCGATGCCATCGAACGCGCACCGCTGGCTGCTGCTCTCGCAGCTGCCGGGGCCATGCGTGCCCCGGCGGCCACAGCACTACCAATGCCAGAAGCCGCGGCACCGACTGCGACAGCGGTTCCGGCCGCGCCGATGGCAGCACCGGCCATCGCGCCCGCGCCGAGTTGCGGTCCACCGGATACCAACCCGGTCGCGATGCCCGGCCCGAAGATGCCCAGGGCCAGCATGGACAGCGAGGCCAGCATGATGACCAGCGCCTGGTCGATGGAGGGCTCGGCTCCGGCCGGTATATTGAACTCGGCGAACAGTCCCGAGCCGATGCCCACGATGACGGCGAGCACTAGCACTTTGATGCCCGAGGACACCACATTGCCCAGCACTTTCTCGGCAAGGAACGCCGTCTTGTTCCAGAGCGCGAACGGCACCAGCACGAAGCCGGCTAGCGTCGTCAGCTTGAACTCGATTAGCGAGACGAAGAGCTGCACCGCCAACAAGAAGAAACTGACAATGACCACGATCCAGGCGAGGAACAGCACAACGATGGGCGCGATGTGGATGAACACCTCCGGGAATCCCGCAAGCTCCCTAATCTGGTCGAGGATCGGCGCCCCGGCGTCGATGCCGACCTTGGCCAACCGCCCCGGTTGCAGGAAGTTGCCCATGCTCAAGGTCGAGCCGCTGGCCGTCAGGCCCAGGCCGGCGAGGGAGCGAAACAGGATGCCCGCCAGAGTGTTGAAATTGCCGATGATGTAGGCGAAGGCTCCGACGTAGAGCACTTTACGGATCAGCTTTGCGATCACGTCCTCGCCCTGCCCGGTGGCATGGCCCATCGCCCAGAACAGTCCGGCAATTGTCATGTCGATGACGATCAGCGTGGCGGTCAGAAACGCCACTTCGCTTTGCAGCAGCCCAAAGCCCGAGTCGATGTAGCGCGAGAAGACGTCGAGAAAGCGGTCGATGACGGAAACGTCGTTCATGGCGAGTCGTCCTGTTCAGAGAAGGCTACCGCCTCGGAGCAGTCGGCGGGCTCATCGAAGCTCGGTGGAATCAGCGGTAGATCGGCCGGCGTCTGGTTCTCGCTGGGCCCGGACTGCCCGGAGAGAAAGCGCCGCAGGTCGGCTTGGATCACTTGCGCGCAGAACGGGGCGTCATGCTGACCTGCGCGGCACTGCGTACGCAGTGCGTACAACCGTGACGGATCTGTGGCCAGCGAACGTACGGAGAGCGCCGGTCGATCGCAACCGGCCAGCAGGGGAGCGAAAGCGAACAGGACAGGCACGCGTTGCATGGTAGCCCCTGTCAGCGGTTGTAGAAATTGACGGACTGCGGCATGTACGGCGTGCCCTCACCAAGAAAGCGCCGTGTCACCTCGCGGCCCCGTTCGACAGCGGCGGCCTGCCGTGCCAGCTCCAGCGAGGCCGCCCGATCCTGGGTGATCTGCAGCCGCTGCATCTGGATGGACTGCTTGGCCTGCAAGGCCAGAAGCTGGTTCATGGCCTGCATCGCTTGCAGCGCGCCCTGGGCCGATTGGCTCTTGCCCACGAGGTCAGCCAGCACGCCTTCGTCGTCGCTCAAGTTCTGCGATGCCTGCGCCTGCATCTGCATGGTGGTCTGTAGGCCGTTGAGCGCGTTCTTCCAGCGTTCCTGTGTATGGCGGTACATCTGGTCGCCGCTCACCGTGGCGGTGTACTGCTCGGGGTACAGGCGCGCGAATTCCCGATCCAGGTTCGTCACGTCATAGGCCAAGCCCCGGGCCTGGGCGATCAACCGATCGGTCGTCGCTAGGTTGGCGCGCAACTGGCCGACCACGCTGGACGGTAGACGGGCCAGGTTGCGCGCCTGGTTCGTCAGCATCTGCGCTTCGTTCTGGAGCTGCTGGATCTGGTTGTTGATCTGCTCCAGCGTACGGATGGCCGTGAGTGTGTTCTGCACGAGGTTCGTAGGATCAATCACGACCCTTTGTGCATAGGCAGTCGTCGCCGCGCAAAGCATGGCCGAGACGGCGGCGGCGAGAAGACGCTTTTTCATGATCGGTTCTCCTGTGGGTGGGGGGACGGAAACGAAGGCAACAAGTCAGCGGCCCAATGCAGGCCGCGATGGCGCAGCCAGGCGGCTGCGAATGCGGAGGACGTCGAAGAGGTCGCAGCGAGCACCGCGTCCATGTCGCGCTGGTCCTGCGGCTTCGATGCACCCGCGAAGGCCAGCGTGGCCGCCCCCAGGTCGAGGTCGAACAGCCGATTGCCTAGGCGGGATTGGTAGTAATAGTCGCGCTTCGGCACTGCCGTCGCCACGATCTCGATCTGGCGCGAGTTCAGCCCGAAGCCTTCGTAGATGGCGCGAATCTGCGGCTCGGTCGCCTGCGGGTTGGGCAGAAAGATGCGGCTGGCGCAGCTTTCGATGATCGCGGGCGCGATGGTCGAATCCTTGATGTCGGCCAGCGACTGCGTGGCGAAGATGACGCTGACGTTCTTTTTGCGCAGCGTCTTGAGCCATTGACGGATGCGCGCGGCAAACACCGGGTCATCGAGGAACAGCCACGCTTCGTCGAGGATCAGCAGCGTTGGCGCACCGTCGAAGCGTTCATCAAAGCGGGCAAAGAGGTAATGCAGAACGGCCATGACAGCGGCCTTGCTGTGCATCAGTTCCTCCATCTCGAAGCACTGCACAGTACCGGAGCCCAGGCGATCCGAATCCGCGTCTAGCAGCTTCCCGTGCGCTCCGCTCAGCACGTAGGGTGCGAGCGCCTGGCGCAGCGCGTTCGATTGCAGTAATACCGAAAGACCAGTCATCGTGCGCTGCTCCAGCGGCGCGCCGGCGAGACTCCCCAGTGCCGACCAGATCGCGGCTTTCTCGTCCGGGCCGATGGCCACGCCTTCATGTCGCAAGCGGCCTTCGACCCATTCGGCTGCCCAGGTGCGGTAGCCTTCGCGGTCGATGCGGGCGAGCGGCTGGAAGGCGATTTCTCCATCGGCCCCCAGGTCGTAGTGCTCGCCGCCCAGGCCCAGGATGGTGGCGCGCATCGAGCGCCCCATGTCGAAGGCAAAGATCCGCGAGCCGGAATAGCGTCGGAACTGCATCGCCAGCGTGGCGAGTAGCACCGATTTGCCCATGCCAGTCGGGCCAGCCACCAGCGTGTGTCCCACGTCGCCGATGTGCGTGACCAGCCGGAACGGTGTCGCGCCCTCGGTGCGGGTCACGATCAGCGGCGGGCCATCGAGATGCGCATTCTTCTCCAGCCCGGCCCATACGGCGGACACCGGCATCATGTGCGCCAAGTTCAGCGTCGAGACGATGGGCTGGCGGACATTGGCGTAGGCATTACCAGGGATTGAAGACAGCCAGGCATCGACCGCGTTCAATGTCTCGGGGATCGTCACGAACCCGCGTCCTTGAATGACGCGTTCCACCATGCGCAGCTTCTCGTCGGCCACAGCGGGGGCAGCATCCAGCACCGTCAACGTGGCGGTGACGTAGCCAAAGGCCACTTGGTCGTCGCCCAGCTCCTGCAAGGCGGCATCCGCGTCGGCCGCCTTGTTACTGGCGTCGGTATCGACCAGCGGCGATTCCTGCTGGAAGATGGTTTCACGCAACAGCGCCACCACGTTTTTGCGCTTGGCGAACCACTGGCGGCGCAGACGGGCGAGTTCTTTTTCGGCGTCGGCTTTGTCGAGGCACAAGAACCGGGTTGACCAGCGATAGGCAAAGCCGAGTCGGTTGAGATCGTCCAGAATCCCCGGCCAGGTCGAGGTCGGAAAGCCGCGCACCGTCGCCACGCGCAGGTGCTGGTCGCCCAGCATCGGTGTCAATCCACCGATCAGGGCGGAATCGGCCAGCAGCGCGTCAAGGTGGAACGGCACTTCTGGCACGCCGATGCGGTAACGACGCGTCGAAACCGTGGCGTGCAGATAGGTCAGCGTCTGCCCGTCATCGAGCCAGGCAATCTCCGGCATCACGCCATCGAGCAGATCGAAGATGCGATCCGTTTCCGAGATGAAGGCTCGCAGCCGCTCGCGCCAGTCCACGCCTTCGGTGGGACGGTTCTCATACAGCAGGCCCGCCGCTCGGGCACGGGATTCCTCAGGCGGTAGATACACCAGTGTCAGGTGATAGGCACTCTCGAAGTGGTTTCCCGAATCCTCGAAGGCTGCGCGGCGCTCCTCATCCACCAGCCAGGACAGCGGTTCCGGGAAATCCGAGTGCGGGTAATCCGCCGCCGATCGACGCTCAGCCTCGATGAACAGCGCCCAGCCGGACCCTAGTCGGCGCAGCGCGTTGTTCAGCCGCGCCGACGTGGCGATCAGCTCGCCCTGTGTGGCGCTGTCGAGGTCGGGGCCACGAAAGTGCGCCGTGCGCTGGAATGCACCGTCCTTGTTCAGCAGTACGCCGGACGCGACAAGGCCCGCCCATGGAAGCCAATCGGCAAGCAACGCGGGCCGCTGGCGGTATTCGGCAAGGTTCAGCATGGCATTCCCCTCACACGTCCAGCAGCGGCTTGTGTTTGATGTGCCACACAAAGACCTGCATAAACTGCGGGTCGACGCGCGCACCCCAGACCGCCAGAGCATGGCCGGCAATCCAGAGCATCAGCCCAGGAATCCACAGCTGCAGGCCCAACCCGACGGCAGCGGCTAGCGTGCCGTTGGCAATCGCCACGGTGCGCGGCGCACCGCCCAGCAGGATCGGCTCGGTCAGCGAACGATGCAGCGGCACTTCAAAGCCAGTGGCGAATTCCTCGGGCGCGCTCATACGACGGCTCCGCCCGAGAAGCTGAAGAACGACAGGAAGAAGCTCGAAGCCGCGAAGGCGATGGACAGACCGAAGACGATCTGGATCAGCTTGCGGAAACCACCGCTGGTATCGCCAAAGGCCAGCGCCAGGCCTGTGGCGATGATGATGATGACCGCCACAATCCGAGCTACCGGCCCCTGGATGGATTCGAGAATGGATTGCAGCGGGCCTTCCCACGGCATCGAGGAACCGGCGGCTTGGGCCGTGCCGGCGATCAGCAGCATCAGCGCGGCCAGCAGCAGCCCTTGTCCCGCAGGACGGGCAAGACCGCGCAGTCGTACGAGGCGGGATAGGCAGGAAAGTGGATTTACGGGAATGCGGAAAGCATGGGTGTACGTCATGGAAGTTCTCCAGAGGGGTTGAGGGATGAGGAAAGCTCAGAGGGAACCGGCGGTGGCTCGGGAAACGGCGCTTCCAGCGCGTCCACCAGGCGATAGCCCACGCCGTCAAAGCCGATGACGCGGGCGATGCTTTCAATGCGGCGCTTGCGTCCGCGCCCAGCGATGTAGATCACCACGTTGACCGCCTCGGCGATTAACGCGCGGGGCGGTTTCACCGCCACTTCGAGGATCAGTTGCTCCAGGCGCAGCAGCGCGCCCAAGGCAGAGCCGGCATGGATGGTGGCGATGCCGCCCGGATGGCCCGTGCCCCACACCTTGATGAGATCCAGCGCCTCGGCGCCGCGCACCTCGCCGACGACCACGCGATCCGGGCGCAGGCGCATGGACGAGCGCACCAGCTCGGTCATGGACACCACCCCCTGGCGGGTACGCAACGGAACGTGGTCACGGGCTGCGCACTGCAGCTCCACCGTGTCTTCCAGCACCAGCACGCGGTCGCCAGTGGCGGCGATCTCTGCGAGCAAGGCATTCGCCAAGGTCGTCTTGCCCGTGCTGGTGCCGCCGGCAATCAGGATGTTCTGGCGTTCGCGCACAGCCCGCACCACAAAGCCAGCCTGGGCGCTGGTCATCATTCCGTCTTCGACGTAGCGCGCTAGCGGGATGACGCCCACGGCGCGCTTGCGCAGCGCGAAGGCTGGCCCTGGCGCGGCCGGCGGCAGGATGCCCTCGAAGCGTTCGCCCGTCTCGGGCAGTTCGGCCGTCAGCAGCGGCTGACCGCGATGCACTTCCGCGCCGACGTGAGCCGCGACGAGGCGGATGATGCGTTCACCATCGGCTTCGGACAACTCCGCTCCCATCGGTGCGCGGCCGGTAGAAAGCCGGTCGAGCCAGAGCGTCCGGTCAGGATTGAGCATGATCTCCACCACGTCCGGGTCTTCGAGCACGGTAGAAATCAGCGGACCCATTGCGGTGCGCAGCATCTGGATGCGGCGATCCAGAGACGTGGCAGCGGACGAACGAGGTTCTGCCGGGAGTTGGGGTACGGCGCTCATGAGGCACGCTCCTGCGCTTCGGCCAACGTCGCTGCTTCATCCATGTGCATGCCGAACTCGTGACCCTGGGGATGCAGTTCTTCCACCACGTCGCGCACCAGGCTGCGCCCGCGCAGCAGGTGGCGGCTCAACTGTTCGACGAATTGCTCGAAGCGGGCCTTGCCCTGGGCGCGTGCCGCGTCCTGATGCGC
Source organism: Acidovorax sp. BoFeN1 (assembly GCF_003345135.1). NCBI lineage: Bacteria > Pseudomonadati > Pseudomonadota > Betaproteobacteria > Burkholderiales > Comamonadaceae > Acidovorax > Acidovorax sp. BoFeN1. The sequence goes on along the minus strand of NZ_QOZT01000009.1, from coordinate 64,378 downwards.
TTCGGGAACCGGCGTGCTGACGGTCAGGAAGTAGCGGATGAACAGCGCCAGCGCTTCGATCTGGATGTTCTGATCACGCTCCAGCCGTTCGGCCTGGCGTGACAGACGATCCAGCCGCTTGGCAATGGCTGCCTCGCGCTGGTCTGCCGCGTCCGGTGACAGCCAGGACGTCAATGCGGCGGCCACGATGCTGGACTTGGAAACGCCTTTCTTGGCGGCTAGCTCATCGAGCCGCTTGGCGTGTTCGGTTTGTATGAAAAGATTCAGGCGGTAGGTGGAATGGTTAGGGCTCATAGCTCGATTCCGTCGTTGGGTCGAGGGATGCCAGCCGGGCCGTGCGCTGCATGGCCGGATCGAGCTGGCGCGGAAGGGGAAGCGGTACATCGTCGTCATCGAGCAGCGACAGGTCGCTGGCCGGGTGTTCCGGTTCGGGGCTGTAGGTGACGGCTTCGGACAGTTCGGGTTGCTGGCGTGGGCCGCCGTCATCGGCCGTTCCCCGGTTCTCCAAGCCATCAGCGGTTGAGGAAGCGGGCTCCGTGGGGACAAGAGGAATCGCCAGCCTGCTCCAGTCGTCAGGACGCGCGCGCGGAACGTCGGCGTAGCGGTCCGCCAAGAGCGCGGGCGGCGACAGGACGCGCCGCTTGAAGTTGGCGTCCGCGTAGTAGCGCAGCTTCTTGGCCTTGATCGGCGCATGGCCGGACACCATCACCACCGATTCATCGGTGGGCAGTTGCATGACTTCGCCCGGCGTCAGCAACGGGCGAGCCGTTTCCTGGCGCGACACCATAATGTGGCCCAGCCACGGGGCGAGCCGGTGACCCGCGTAGTTGCGCTGCGCGCGCAGCTCGGTGGCGGTGCCCAGTGTTTCGGAAATCCTCTTGGCGGTACGTTCGTCGTTGGTGGCGAACGTCACCCGCACATGGCAGTTGTCCAGAATCGAATGGTTCTGGCCGTAGGCTTTGTCGATTTGGTTCAGCGACTGCGCGATGAGAAAGCTGCGGATGCCGTAGCCCGCCATAAAGGCCAGCGCCGTCTCGAAGAAATCCAAGCGGCCCAGCGCCGGAAACTCATCGAGCATCAGCAGCAGCTTGTGGCGACGGGGGATGCCGTCCGACCCATCCAACGATTCCGTCAAGCGTCGCCCGATCTGGTTAAGGATCAAACGGATCAGTGGCTTGGTGCGGCTGATGTCGGACGGCGGCACCACCAGATACAGCGATACCGGATGCTCGGCGGCGATCAGGTCGGCTATGCGCCAGTCGCAGCGCGACGTGACTTCGGCCACCGTGGGGTCACGGTACAGGCCAAGGAACGACATGGCCGTGGAGAGAACTCCAGACCGTTCGTTGTCGCTCTTGTTCAGGACTTCACGGGCGGCGGAGGCGACAACCGGGTGCGGCACTCCTCCTTCATCATTGCCCAGATGGCGCGTAGTCATCATCAGGTGCAGCGTCAACTCGAACGGGCACGCGGGATCGGAAAGAAAATTGGCGACGCCGCGCAGCGTCTTGTCCTCGACCGCATAGAGCACATGCAGGATGGCGCCGACGAGCAGCGCGTGACTGGTCTTCTCCCAATGGTTGCGCTTCTCCAGCGCGCCTTCGGGATCGACCAGGATGTCCGCAATGTTCTGCACGTCGCGCACTTCATGCGCGCCGTGTCGCACCTCCAGCAGCGGGTTGTAGGCTGCCGACTTCGCATCGGTGGGGTTGAACAGCAGGCAGTGCGAAAAGCGCGAGCGCCAACCGGCGGTAATGGCCCAGTTCTCGCCCTTGATGTCGTGGATCACGGCGGATGCGGGCCACGACAGCAGCGTGGGCACTACCAAACCGACACCTTTACCGGAGCGCGTTGGCGCGAAGGTCAGGATGTGTTCCGGCCCCTCGTGGCGCAGGTACTGACCGTCATGCAGGCCGAGGAAAACGCCGGATAGCTGGGTCAGGCCGGCCTTGCGGATTTCCGCGGTATCGGCCCAGCGGGCCGAGCCATAGGTGGTGACCAAGCGCGATTGGCGCGAGCGCCAGATGGACATGCCAATGGCGACCAGCACGGCCACTAGGCCACTGCCGGCGGCAATGGCGCCGCCGGTGTCAAAGACGTGCGACGCATAGGCGTCGAAGAAGAACCACCACTCGAACAGCTTCCACGGGTGGTAGATCGGCGCGCCCAGCAGATCGAACCAGGGCGAGCCAAGGCGTAGCTGATAGCCCAGGGCCGCTGCCGTCCACTGTGTGGCGCTCCACACTCCGGCGATCACGATGCCGAATACCACGGCGATCTGACCGAACAGCACGTTCGTTCCTTGCATCTCCCGGCCTCCGATTTTTCCTGCGCGCACTCCGCTCAACGGCTGCACAACAACGTGCCGCTGGCGTCAGGATCGGTGCCGGGTCAGTGCCGGTCAAAGACTGTTATCAGAACGAAGATGATGCAAAAAACATCGATTCAAGCAAGGACGAAGACAGTAAAAACGCCGCAAGCAAAGGCGCGTTGCGGCGTAGCGAGCAGAAAATCGAGCGATGTGTGGCTTACCGGCCACGGTTAAAAATTCGGCGATTCCTTAGGCAGTGTATAAGGTACCTTACCATTGCCGAAGAAGCGGCGGTTCGTCGCTTCGGCCACGCGGTTGCAAAGTTCGTCGCCCAACTTGGCGCGGTTCAGCTTGCACTGTTGGCGCAATTCTTTCAGCCGCTCGGGATCGGCTGCCAAGGATTCCACCGTCTCGCCTGGAGCAGAAGACTGACCGCAAGAGACCAATAGCGTGACTAACGACAATGAGGCGAAGATGTTGAACGGGCTCATGACCTGATTCCTCGAAGGCGTGACACTTGAGAAGCGGGTTTGGGCGTTAGGCGTCATCCGACCCCTGGGAGGCCAACCGCTCAATAAAGCGAGCCAGCGCCTGAGACGGTTCGGTATCCCGGCGCAGCAGATAGGTGGTCAGCATAGGGGAGCGCCCTGCGAGCGGGCGGCCCACTACCCCTGGTTCGCGGCTGGCAGCAATATGCGCTGTGCCCGCAAGCCCTAACGCCAAACCGGCCGACACAAGCGCCATCATCACATCAAATGTAGCGACGTGCTGAACCACCAATGGCTCCTTTTCCTGCTTGCGCAGGATTCGGTCGATCTGGCGGGCATGGCCTTCGCAGACAGCGGGATCGCCCAGCACAAGAGGGTAACGTAGCACTTCCTCCAGTGGGATTCGCTTATATGCCAGAGCCGGATGACGTGCTGGCACGGCCACCATCAACTCTTCTTCCCAGGCCGGTTCGACGATGGTGTCGTCGCCCACTTCGTCGGCCATCGAGAAACCCGCGTCATACAGGTCATCATGCAAGCCTTTGAGTTGTTGGGCCAACGGAACCTCGAAGAGTCGTATTTCTATTTCCGGGTCTTCCTCGCGGCAGCGCGCCAGCAGAGCAGGCAAGCGCGACGGCGTGATGCCATCGGATAAGGCAATACGCAATTGCCCATGGAAGCCATTGGCGGCCGATTTCACGCTTTCGCGGGCTTGCTCTAACGCGGTAAAGACACGAGGGACATGCGTCAGGAATAGCCTACCTGCAAGGGTCAGCCGCGTGCTGCGACTGGTGCGGATGAACAACTGCGCCCCCAACTCTTCCTCCAGTTCCTTGACGGTACGCGAAAGAGGCGACTGTTCTATATGAAGTTTCTCGGCCGCGCGTGCAAAATGAAGTTCTTCCGCGACCGCCAAAAAGCAGCGGAGATGACGCAATTCCATGGGGCGATGCCTCTGTGAAAGTGGGTTGCATGAATTGCGTATTCATTATTCCGTTCATTCGTGACGAAGTGATGAGTAGTCGGTTACATTTTGTTGGAAACCCTTCGTAAGGAAGTCTCTACAGAAAAACTGATCCCGATCAGTAAGTAGATAAGGTGCTGTTACGCTGGTGGAAGTTCTGTTGGCGTTAGTTGTTCCTATTACGCCAACTTGCTAGGAAATTCCAGACTGAACTTTGTTCTCCCCGCACCGGATTCAACCGTCACACGTCCTCCGTGCGCTTGTGCGATAGCACGGGTTATTGATAGTCCCAGACCAGCACCATCGGATTGTGGGTGCGACCGAGACGGGTCGGCACGGTAGAAGCGGTCAAACAGACGAGGAATGCTTTGAGGATCAATGTCCTCCCCCGTGTTCTCGACCGTTACGACAATGGCTTGCGCTGTCTCGCTGATGTCAATCGTTACATCGCTATGGTCTTTGGAATGGCGCAATGCGTTCGACAGCAGATTGCTCAATGCTCGGCGAAACATCAGTCGGTCGCCCATGATGTCTCCATCACCGAACTGGCGCAGTGTGACGCTCTTTTCTTCAGCAACGGCTTCGTAGAACTCCAGTAACGCCTGGACTTCTTTCGCCGCGGAAAACTGCTCCTTGTTCGGCAAGTCAACCCCACGATCTGTCTTGGCCAGGAACAACATATCCGACACCATGCGCGCCAAGCGTTGAAACTCCTCCGCGTTCGACGCCAGAATGTCGCGGTAAGTGTCTGCGTCTCTCTTGCTGGCGAGTGCGACCTGGGTTTGCGTCAGCAGGTTGCTGATGGGCGTGCGAATTTCATGCGCCAAGTCCGAGGAGAACTCGGACAGTCGTTGAAAGTCAGTTTGCAGCCTGTCCAGCATTTTGTTGAGCTCCTGCGCCAAGTCAGCCATCTCCACAGGAACTGCCTCGATGGGCATTCGCTCATCGAGACGATGAGAACTGACCGTTGTGGCCTGGGTCTTCATGGCGCGCAACGGTGCCATCCCTTTGTAGGCTGCGAACCACCCCAGCATCCCGCTGACGAAGATGGCACAAATGGCATAGAGCGCAAGCGTACGCTGCAATTGCGCCATGAATTGCATGTGATCTTCCATGTCAATAGCAATCAGGGCATCCAGGGGTGGCGCCGCACTATTGGCAGGGTTGAATCGCAAATTCAACGCGCGAAATTCACGGCCTTGGTTTTTCCAACTCTGAATCTCGGAAATCCGATGCTCTGGTGTTGGCGCGTCCAAAGTGGCTGGAGGTGGAAACCCTTCAGTCTTGAAAAGGACATTCCCATTTGAATCTCTAACACTGACAAACAAGCCGTGGTGATTGTTTAAGGCCTCGCGCATGCGCGATTGAATGTCATCGGTGGAGTTGGCATTAATTACTATGCTTTCAATTAGGTGCTGCTTATCTTTCAGAGTGATTCGATCCAGTTCCAGGAAGTGGCGTTCGGTCGCAACCAGAAACAACATTCCAAGCCCCAACACGACGCCTGCAGCCACCATCGTGAAAAAGATGGCCAAACGATGGGTGAGCGATAGGAACCGGAACATCTAAACGCTCTCCGGCGCTTCCAGCACGTAGCCCATACCCCGCACGGTCTGGATCAACTTGACGTCCTGGCCTTCGTCGATCTTTAGGCGCAAGCGGCGCATCGCCACTTCGATCACGTTGGTGTCGCTGTCAAAGTTCATGTCCCACACCTGGGAGGCAATCAGCGAGCGAGGCAGCACTTCTCCATGTCTGCGCAACAGCAACTCCAGCAAACCAAATTCTTTGGCTGTCAGGTCAATGCGGCGGCCACCCCGCGAGACCCGCCGGCGCAGCAGATCAAGTTCCAGGTCAGCCACGCGCAATGTGTTGGTTTCGGTGCCTCCTCGGCCCCGGCGCAAGATTGTCCGTACACGGGCCAACAACTCAGCGAATGAAAAGGGCTTGACCAGATAGTCGTCGGCGCCCAATTCCAACCCTTTGACCCGATCTTCCACCTGGTCCCGCGCCGTGAGGAACAGCACGGGCATCTGCAATCCGCGATTGCGCAGGGACTGCAGCACCTGCCAGCCATCCAGTCCGGGCAGCATGACATCCAGGATCACGAGGTCGTATTCACCTTGGAGTGCCAGGTGCAGGCCATCACTACCGTTTTGCGCCAGGTCGGCCACAAATCCGGCCTCGCTCAATCCCTGGCGAAGGTATTCACCGGTTTTAGGCTCATCTTCGACGATCAATATCTTCATGGTCACTCTCCGCTATCTGGCGTAGACGTGAGTTTGACGAGTTTCAGCGATCCCGACATGAAGATAACAAATTTGTAATCCGGCGCACAGTTTCCTGACAGGTTTGCTCTTCAGAATCTCTTTCATGAGATCGGTCATTCGTCGCGGCGAGTCCAGCAAGGTAACACTGGCCCAAAGGCGTCGTCAAAGTGGCCGAGAAACAACCCACTCTTTTTGCTCTCAGTCGTGAGGAAATCATGAACACCATCAAGAACATTCTTGCCATCTCCGCTCTTGCCATGGGCACATTCATGCCCATGGGCAGTTTCGCCCAGACCATGATGGACCACGGCAAGATGGATATGTCCCAAGCATCGGCATCCATGACCGACGGCGAGATCAAGAAGGTCGATCAGGCCACTGGCAAGGTCACCATCAAGCACGCAGAAATCAAGCACATGGACATGCCCGGCATGACTATGGTGTTCACCGCAAAAGACAAGAGTCTGCTGGGCAAGGTGAAGCCCGGCGACAAGGTCAAGTTCATGGTCGTCAACGAGGGCGGGAAGATGGTTGTCACTGACATTCAGCCCGCTCAGTGAGAACACGCTGCTCGGGCGTGCTGTGTCGTCGCGGACGTATGGGTTGAATGCTGACTGCGACGGTTTTTCACCGGAAGAAGGAGAACACTATGTCAAAAATTCGCCATACCCTGGTTGGTCTCTGTGTCGCGTCGCTCTCACTGAGCGTGATGGCGCAAACCGCCGATGAGCACAAGGCCCATCACCCTGCAGGAAGCACATCGCCTGCGTCCACCCAAATGAAGGCGGCCGCGAAGCCAACGGGTGCGGGGCAGATGGCTGGAATGGCCAAGATGGACGAGCACATGAAAGCCATGCAAGCGATGCACGAAAAGATGATGGCGGCCAAAACGCTGGAAGAGCGGCAGGCGCTCATGGACGAGCACATGAAGCTGATGCAGGACGGTATGGGAATGATGCAGCAGATGGGCGCTGGCATGCGGGGCATGGGTGGCATGCAAGGTAGTGTGGACATGCCCGCCAACATGGCCGAGCGTCAACAGATGATGGAAAAGCGCATGGAAATGATGGAGTCCATGATGCAGATGATGCTGGACCGTCTGCCTGCCTCGATGACCAGGTAACGCATCCACCGAATTGGAAGTCACCATGAACCATCAACACGACGGGCACGAGTCGCCCCCCAGCTTCTGGAGTTCTCGCTATGCCATCGGCCTCGTGGTGATAGGCGGCGTGGCGGCATATTTCCTGTTGACCGAACACCTCGCGCATGTCGTCGGGGCACTGCCTTTTCTCTTGCTCCTAGCCTGCCCGCTGATGCATATCTTCATGCACGGCGGACACGGCGGACACGGCGGACATGGCGGACATGGCCAGAGCAAGCCTGATGCCAAGAAAACTACCGAATCACGCAATGAAGGGGATTCACGATGAACCATACCGAATCCGCTTATGGCCTGTGGTCGCTGGTCATCATCAATTCAGCGATCTTCATCATGTTTGCGTTCAGCTTTTTCAAGCCTGCGACGGCACGTGACTGGAGGACGTTTGGCGCATTTGCAGCCTTCATCGTTGCTTTGTTCGTGGAGATGTATGGCTTCCCGTTGACGATTTATCTGCTGTCGGGCTGGCTGCAAACCAAGTTCCCTAATCTGGATCTGCTCTCTCACACATCGGGTCACCTGTGGTCTACCCTCTTGGGCGAAAAGGGCGACCCGCATTTTGGCGTGCTGCACATCGCCAGCTACGTTTTTCTGGGCTTTGGTTTCTACCTGCTGTCCACCGCGTGGAATGTGCTGTACCACGCTCAGCGTCACCAGTCGCTCGCTACGGCAGGCCCCTATGCACGCATTCGCCATCCGCAGTACGTGGCTTTCGTGATGATTCTGCTGGGCTTCCTGCTGCAGTGGCCCACGTTGCTGACCTTGGTCATGTTCCCTGTCTTGCTCTTGATGTACGGGCGTCTGGCCATCACCGAAGAGAACGAAATGCGCAGGCAATTCGGTGCTGCGTACGACACCTACGCCCAGCGAACACCCCGGTTTATCCCTCGCATTGGCAAGGCCCAGTCGACGACTGACTCGGTGTCAAAAAAATGATCTGGATTTTCCCGCCGGCGGTACACGTTTCATTTTTGGGAGTTTGAAATATGAAAACGATTGATCTGCAAGTTGAGGGCATGAGCTGTGGCTCATGCGTCAAGCACGTCACGCAGGCATTGCAGCCGCTGCCGGGGGTTCGCGGGGTAGAGGTCGATCTCCCGTCTGGCCGTGTCCGGGTGAGTGGGGAGCTGGCGCAGGGCAGCGCTCCTTTGCTGAGGGCCTTAACCGATGCGGGCTACCCCGCAAAGCTGGCCACAGATGCGGCCATTTCTACTGGAACCTCGCAGCCTAAAGCCTCGGGCTGCCACGGCGGCGGCACGGGAGGCTGTGGTTGCCGATAACGGCCACGGCATTTGATTTCGGATTGTCTGGCCGGGCGACTCCGAGCCCCGCACTTTTGTTGGCCACTCTGAAGGAGCAACGCCATGGATCAGCCTGACAACGACTCTCATTCGCCTTCGTTCTGGCGCCGTCCAGCCGGCATGGCGCTGGCTACGGCTGCCTTGATCGCCGGTTTTTACCTGCTGCGAGAGCACTGGGGTCATGTTTTGGGCTATTGGCCCTACCTGTTGCTCCTCGCCTGTCCGCTGATGCACCTGATGCACGGCCACGGCGGCCATGGTGGGCATGGCAACCATGCGCAGACACCCCGGCGCACCAATAACGACAAGGAATAAGCAATGGACATGCATGCACACCATCATCACGGCAGTCACCCTCCAGCCGAGCCAGCCCCGCCATCGGAGCTGAAGGATCCGGTGTGCGGCATGACCGTCACGGAGCAGTCTGAACACAAATTGACGCACGAAGGTCGGCCCTATTATTTCTGTAGCGCCAAGTGCCAAGGAAAGTTCGCGGCAAACCCACTGCAGTACCTTGTACCTACAGCACCCGCGGACACCGCGCCAGAGCCTGCCGGCACCATCTATACGTGCCCCATGCACCCCGAGGTGCGGCAGGATCATCCTGGCACCTGTCCCAAGTGCGGTATGACATTGGAGCCCATCATTCCGCTGGACGAGGAAGACAACCATGAGTTGAAGGATTTTCAGCGCCGCTTCTGGTGGACGCTGCCCTTTACGGTCATCGTCACCGTTCTTGCCATGTTCGGCCACCGCCTCGGGTGGTTTGACATGAAGGTGCAAACCTGGGTTGAGCTGGTGCTGTCCTTACCTGTCGTGTTGTGGACGGGTTGGCCCTTCTTCGTACGCGGTTGGCAGTCCGTTGTCCATCGCAGCCCCAACATGTGGACCTTGATCGCTCTGGGAACGGGCGCGGCCTTTCTCTACAGCCTCGTGGCCACCGTGGCGCCGGGCGTTTTCCCGGATTCGTTCATCTCCCTGGGGCGTGTGGCGGTCTACTACGAGGCGACAGTGGTCATCATCTCGCTGACCATGTTGGGTCAGATCATCGAGTTGAAGGCCCGTTCGCAAACTTCTGCAGCGATCAAGGCGCTGCTCGGTTTGGCACCCAAGACGGCACGTCGCGTCAATGCGGACGGCAGCGAAGAAGACGTACCGCTGAGCAATGTTCACGTCGGTGACCTGTTGCGCATCCGCCCCGGCGAGAAAGTGCCGGTCGATGGCGTTGTGACCGAAGGCAGCAGTGCGGTCGATGAATCCATGCTGACCGGTGAGCCTGTACCGGTGACCAAGCGCCTTGGTGACAAGGTGATTGGGGCCACGATGAACACCAGTGGTGCCTTGGTGATGCGCTCCGAGAAAGTCGGTGCGGCCACCATGCTGTCGCAGATTGTTCAGATGGTGGCCAATGCCCAGCGCTCGAAGGCTCCCATGCAGCGCATGGCGGATGTGGTCGCCGGCAAATTTGTGGTCGTGGTGGTGCTCATCGCCATTGCCACCTTCTTTGTCTGGGGGCTGTTCGGTCCGGAACCCAGCTGGGTGTTTGGCTTGATCAACGCAGTGGCCGTGCTGATCATCGCGTGCCCCTGTGCGCTGGGACTGGCCACGCCGATGTCGGTGATGGTGGCCACAGGGCGTGCCGCGACACAGGGAGTACTGTTCCGCGATGCTGGCGCCATCGAAAAAATGCGCGAGGTGAACACGCTGATTGTGGACAAGACAGGAACGCTGACCGAAGGTAAACCCGCCTTCGACACCGCAGTTGCCGCCCCCGGCTATACCGCGGACGAAGTGTTGCGCCTGGCCGCCAGCCTGGACCAAGGCAGCGAACATCCCCTGGCCGAGGCCATCGTTAGTGCAGCACGTGCCAAGGGCCTGGAACTGATCAAGCCGCTTGATTTCGAGTCCGGCAGCGGCATAGGCGTGCGCGGCATGATCGATGGCAAGCATCTGGTGTTGGGCAACACCGCATTGATGCAGCAGGAGGGCGTGGCCACTGATGCGCTCAAGATCGATGGCGAGCGTCTGCGCAGTGAAGGCGCCAGCGTGATGCATCTGGCCGTGGACAGACAACTGGCTGGAATCTTGGCCGTGACCGATCCCATCAAGGCCACCACGCTTGAAGCTATCAAAACATTGCACGCCAGCGGCTTGCGCATCGTGATGGCGACTGGCGATGGTCTGACCACCGCCAAGGCCGTGGGTGCCAAACTGGGAATCGATGAGGTGCATGGCGAAGTCAAGCCCGCCGACAAACTGGCGCTTGTGGAGCGGCTCCAGAAAGAGGGCCACATTGTCGCGATGGCCGGCGATGGTATCAACGATGCGCCTGCGTTGGCCAAGGCCGATGTCGGCGTGGCCATGGGTACGGGAACCGATGTGGCCATGAACAGCGGCCAGGTCACGCTGGTCAAAGGCGACTTGCGCGGCATCACCGCGGCGCGTGACATCTCTACTGACACTGTCCGAAACATGCGCCAGAACCTCCTGTTCGCCTTCCTCTACAACGGCCTCGGGGTGCCGATCGCGGCAGGCGTGCTGTACCCGTTCACTGGTTGGTTGTTGTCACCGCTGATCGCGGCACTGGCCATGAGCCTGAGCTCGGCCTCGGTGATATTCAATGCGCTGCGTTTGCGGCGCGGAAAAAGATGACCCCGTAGTTCGGAGGAATGATGAAAACCCCCACGTCACCACAAAAACCTCGGACCTCTCAACGCACCACGGCGGGGGGTAAGGAAGCAGCGGTGCAAGGGACGCACCGCCAGGCAGAGGATCTACCACCGACCGTCTTGGATCATTCCGAGGAGTTGTTGAAGCCTGCGCCACAGGATGCGTCCAGTGGCATGAAAAGAGCAGCTAAAGCACCTTCGGCGCAGGACTATTTCGATTACCAGCGTGATTTCTTCGAACGCACCATTCTGTTCTGGGACACGCTTCGCCAGCGCGCGAACAACATGCTGGAGCACGAGCGAGCCGGATTGCCGCCGCTTCTGGACTTCAAGTATGAAACGCTGTTGGACGCGCGCAGCTTCGAACGGTCCGTCAACTATGCACTGCTACGCATCACGGAAATCGACGGGCATTGCTGGGACGACTGCGTCGACTCTGACAAACCGCCGGTCATCATCGTAGATCCACGCGCCGGCCATGGCCCCGGCATTGGCGGCTTCAAGCGCGACTCCGAAGTCGGGATGGCCATGCGCGAAGGCCATCCGGTTTATTTCGTGATTTTCTTTCCAGAGCCGGCTCTGGGGCAAACCCTGGCAGACGTTTTGCATGTGCTGCGGCGTTTCGTCGAAGAGGTTGCAGTACGCCATCCTGGCAATCCTCCTGTGCTTTATGGCAACTGCCAGGCCGGGTGGGCGGTGGCGCTGCTGTCCGCAGACTGCGCCGGTCTGGTCGGACCGGTGGTGCTCAATGGCTCTCCTTTGTCGTATTGGGCGGGCGAGTCCGGTGTCAATCCGATGCGTCTTTCCGGAGGACTCCTTGGCGGCAGCTGGTTGGCGCATCTGACGGCCGACCTGGGCAATGGCCGCTTCGACGGGGCCTGGCTGGCGCAGAATTTTGAGAGCCTCAAGCCCGAAAAGGCGATTTGGGAGAAGTACGCCCAACTCTTCACCAACGTTGACAGTGAGCAGGGGCGCTTTCTGGAGTTCGAACGCTGGTGGACCGGGTTTTATTTCCTGAGCCGAGAAGAGATCCTCGCGATCGTTGAGAACCTGTTCATTGGTAACCAACTTGAGCAGGGCCTTTTCCAGATTTGCCAGGGTTGCACTGCTGACCTGAGGCGGATCAGGAATCCAATCGTCATCTTTGCCTCTTACGGCGACAACATCACGCCACCGCACCAGGCGCTTGGGTGGATCCCCGCTGTCTATAGTGACACCGATGATCTCAAGCGGGCAGGGCAGCGCATCGTTTACCTCACGAACCCGCATGTCGGCCATCTCGGCATTTTTGTCTCTGCTGGGGTGGCTCGTCTGGAGCACCGGGCGATCCTGGAGAGCCTGGCTGAGATTGAGGCGCTGGCACCGGGCCTCTATGAGATGAAGATCGACAACCCGTCCGGGAGCCTGGACTGCCATAAGCCCTCCTACAGCATTCGCTTTGAATCCCGTCAGGTTGAAGACTTGAAAACGGATTACCCGCAAGAAGCCTTTGAGCGGGTGAAACAGGTCTCGACATTCAATGAGGCGCTTTACCGGGCATTTGTCAGTCCCTGGGCACAAGCGTTCTCCACGCCCTGGACAGCCGAAGTGCTTAAGTGGCTCCATCCAATGCGCAGCAGTAGGTATTTGTTTTCAGAAGCATTTAGTCCGTGGATGAAAGGGGTCAGTCTGTTGGCCGAACCCCTCGCCAGGAGCCGACAGCCGCTTGTGCAGCATCACCCATTGATCGAGCGTGAGCGTGAAGCTGCAGAACAAGTAACTCATGCGCTGGGACGACTGCGTGAAGGCCGCGACGCTGCGGTTGAGCAAGCGTTTCGTCTGATTTTTCAACGCCCTGGCTAGTTTTTATGCGTCCTGGACATGATGGAAAAAACGGTGACGGCAATACTGGACACCCAAAGCAGACGTAACCCTGTTCTAGGTGCCATTTCTCAGCAAGGATTGATCATGATGATAAGAAAATGCAACTGGCTTTCGGCAGCGGTCCAGGTCGGTCTGCTGGCCTGGTCTGGAACCACGTTGGCTGCCGAACAGGTATATGTGGCCAATGAAGGCGCTGACACGGTCAGCGTCCTCGATGCGGCATCGTTGAAAACGCTGACGAACGTGCGCGTCGGCAAGATGCCTCACAACGTGCAAGTGTCGCCCGACGGCAAGCTCGCATGGTTGACCAACAACGGCGAGCCTGACCAGGCAGCCGACGTTTCTGCGCACAAGGGCATGGCCCAAGGCGACCACGATGCGATGGGAAAACCGGGCGCGATCTGGGCCATCGACACCGCGACCAACATGGTCGTCGCCAAGGTGCGGGTGGGTATGCACCCCGCCCATGTGGTGGTGTCACCAGACGGCCGCCTTGCCTATGTCACCAATGGCGGCGACAACACGGTCACCGTGATCGACACAGCGGCGCGGAGCCACGTGGCGACGATTCCGGTCGGCCAGTTTCCCCATGGTCTTCGGTTCAGCCCGGATGGCAAGGAGGTCTACGTCGCCAATCTCAAGGGTGGCACGGTATCTGTCATCGACACCGCCAGCCAGAAGGAGGTTGCGCAGGTGCCGGCTGGCAAGGGTCCGGCCCAGACTGGCTTCACGCCAGACGGCCGTTTGGCATTTGCCTCGTTGTCCGGCGAAAACGCTATAGCCGTGATCGACCCAGCAACACGCAAGGTGATTCGCAAGGTTGCGGTAGGAACGGTGCCGATCCAGTTGTACGCCACGCCTGACTCGCGCACGCTCCTGGTGGCCAACCAGGGTACGCGCAAGATGGCGGGCAAGACCGTCAGCATGATTGACCTGGAGACTTTCAAGGTCGTCAAGACAGTCGTAACTGGCGCTGGTGCTCATGGCGTGGTCGTTGATCGTGAAGGGCGGTACGCCTATGTGACGAACATCTACGCCAATTCGGTTTCCATGCTTGACGTGAAAGATCGCAGGGTAACGAAGACCGTTCCTGTCGGTAAGGCACCCAACGGCATCAGCGTGACGCCTTGAGTGGGGCCCGTCGCCTACACCGGTACGTACCGGTACACAAGAATGTAGAACCAGCCTGCGCCAGCCTTTTGTTGTCTTGACTGGTATTTATGCAACACCGCAGCGCCGGCCCATGAAGCCATCAAACGCGCCAACCTTCATCGGCGGCCGGTATGCCATGCCCCCAGGAAGCGCATGACAGAAATGTAATTTTTGAAACATCTTTCCGTCAGCCTTGGGCCCGCAAAATACATAACACGCATTCACACAAGGTAGGCGGATGCCAACGCAAAGTACAATAACCTGAAATTCAGTGACCGAGGGTCTGATGCAACGTGAGGAATTTATGCTGAACGTGGATTGGACCGAAGTGGTGGCGCTGTTCAATGTCGACTCGCGTTATGCCTGCAGTGTGGTCGTTGCGCCTGTCATACGCAAGATCGTGCCTGCGACTACGCAGGCCGCCAACGGAGCGCATCGATGAACGGCTACGAACTCCCCCCGGGCGCACCGGGCTTGGTTGCCGCGCTTGCTGTCGGTCTGGTGATTGGCCTGGAGCGCGGCTGGCACGATCGCGAATTGCCGGAGGGTGGACGTGTTGCAGGCCTGCGTACCTTTGCACTGACCGGACTGCTCGGTGGTGTGCTTGGACATCTGCAGCCAGATTTCGGCGCTTGGCCTTTGCTGGGTGCGCTGCTCGGACTCGCCCTGCTGCTGACGGTGTCCTACGCCCGTAACGCCAAACTGTCGGGTAACCTGAGTGCCACTACCCCGGTGGCGATGCTTCTCACTCTGGTCCTGGGTGCCTTTGCGGCACACGGCAACATCACCTTGGCGTTGTCGGCAGCAGTGGTTGGCGCTGTGTTGCTGGATCTCAAGCCGACCTTGCACGGTTGGTTGCGTTTGATCGATCACCGCGAATTGACTGCATCGCTGCAACTGCTGGTGTTGTCCATGGTCATCCTGCCTTACCTGCCCAATACGGGCCTCGGGCCCTATGCCGCGCTCAATCCGTACCAGCTGTGGTGGGCAGTCATCCTGATTGCGGGCCTGTCGCTGACGGGTCACTTTGCCATGCGGATCACCGGCGCGCAAAGGGGTGTGCTGTGGACCGGGATCCTGGGAGGACTGGCATCTTCCACCGCAACCACGTTGGCTTTGGCTCGCTACGCACGCGAGCAGCCTTCGCTGACAGGCGCGGCGGTAGCCGGCACGTTGGCATCCTGTGGCGTCATGTTTTTTCGCATGGTCGTTCTGCTGGGTGTCATCCAGCCGGCGCTGCTGTCCACCTTCGGCAGCGCCCTGGTGGTCACTGGCGTGGCACTGCTGTGTATTGCGCTATGGGGGTGGCGCAAGTTGGACCGCACTGTAGTGGGGGAGGGCGCTGTCGGCGCGATGGCGCCATTCGACCTTGGCACCGCGCTTGGCTTTGGTGTGCTGCTCGCTGTCATGAGCGTCCTGGTGCCCGCGGCAAAGCAGTGGCTGGACACCAGCGGCCTCTATGTGCTGTCGGCGGTTTCTGGCCTGGCGGACGTGGATGCGATCTTGATCTCGCTCGCTCGGCTGCATGGTGCCGGGGGATTGTCCACGGTCGCCACCGTCACGGCGCTCGGTCTCGCGACGCTGGCAAACATGGTGGCCAAGGTCGGCATCGCCTGGACGACGGGTGGAGCGCAGGTCGGTAAATCGGTTGTTTTCGGCTACCTGGGCGCGATGGCGTCGGGAGTGGTCGTATTGGTATTAAGCTTGACGTTTTCGTGAGCGTCCACCGGCCACGTCTTCAGAATTTTTGTATTTAAACAATAGGGACCACCGCTATGGAAAAGTCATTTCATCGCTTCTCTGAACTATTTGCCCAACTCGGCCTGCGCATGGACGCGGCAGGCATTAGGGAGTTCTTGGAGGAGCACGCTCCACTGCCGCCCGATGTGCTGCCGCCCGATGTGCTGCTGGCCGATGCCCCATTCTGGACGCCAGCTCAGGCGACTCTGTTGCGCGAAGAGCTTCTGGAAGATGCGGACTGGGTCGAAGTAATTGACCGGTTGAATGCCGCCTTGCGTGCACCCAAGGGGCGGTCATGATGCCTATGAGGAATCGTCTGTCGTTGGGGGTAGTCGTGGTGTCTCTGGCGCTGAGCTCGATGGTTCACGCGCAGGAGGCCAAGCTGGGATCGAGTGTCGAAGGGTTGCTGCAAGCGGCCAGGGAGCGAAACCCCGAAATCGCCAGCATGCGTTTTGATGCGGATGCGGCAGCAGAGCGCGTCGCGCCTGCGGGCGCCTTGCCGGACCCCAAACTCCGCACCGAATTGCGTGACATCACGCGCATGGGAGAACAAAACCCCACGCTATTGCCAGGGCGCGTCGGAAGCACCCGCTACGTGCTGATGCAGGATTTTCCCTGGATGGGCAAACGCGGTCTGAAGCGTGAGGTGGCTGAGTCACAAGCACAAGCTGCGAGAAGCCGTGCAGCAGGCGCCTGGGTTGAACTGGCTGGCAAGATCAAGACGACTTATGCCGAGCTCTATTACCTGGACCAGAACGATCGCTTGTCGCGGGAAATTCTCGACCTGATGGCGCAATTGGAAAAAGTCGCGCAGGTCCGCTATGCGGGCGGGCTTGCTGCGCAACAGGATGTGATCCGTGCGCAGGTGGAGCAGACCACAATGCGCAACGAACTGATTGCACTGGACGCTGAGCGTCTCCAACTCCAGTCCAAGTTGAATGCGCTCGTGGGGCGTCCGACCTCGGAGATTTTGGCTGCACCCGAGCAGATCCGCGCCTTGCCGTCGCCGGAGCAAGTCAGCTTCGCAGCGCTGGAAGGGCGCGCCCGGATGAATAATCCGCTGCTGCGCACGGAAGAGTCCCAGATCAGGGCGGCCGAGAAGAACCGCGAGCTGACCTACAAGAATCGCTATCCCGACTTCAACGTCGGTATCTCTCCGATTCAGTACCGAGGCTCGATCAAAGAGTGGGAGCTGATGGTCGAGTTGAATATTCCCCTGCAGCAAGATTCGCGGCGCGCCCAGGAGCGGGAGTCCGAGGCCATGTTGGCCGCTGCACGCTCACGCCAGGAAGACGTCACGAATCAAGTCCTGGCAGACCTTTACGCCAACGTGGCAGGTTTTGAGTCCGCCCGGCGCTCTCTGGCGTTAACGACCGAAAGTCTCTTGCCGCAGTCGGAGTTGACCTTCCGCTCTGCGCTGGCTGGGTACCAGACGGGCAAGGTGGATTTTGCGACCTTGCTGGACGCGCAGCGCCAGATTCGTCAGTCCATACTGAATCAGATCAAAGCCGGCGTGGAAGCGCAGAAGCGGCTTGCCGAAATTGAACGCATCGTGGGAGAAGAACAATGACAACAGGTTTCAAGGCCGGCGTATTCCTGGCTATCGTCGCCGCAGGGTTGGCGGCGGGTGGTGGCTATTGGATGGGACAGCGCCAATCAGAAGCCCGCAGTGGTGACCAGACTGCGTCGCAGGGCGCCTCTGCCGGTCCTACCAAGAAGGAGCGCAAGGTACTTTTTTACCGTAACCCGATGGGGTTGCCCGACACATCTCCCACACCGAAAAAAGATCCAATGGGGATGGACTACATCGCGGTCTACGAGGGAGAGCAGGAAGAAGCAGAAACCAACTCCAATCAAATTCGCATCAGCACCGAAAAGATTCAGAAACTTGGCGTTCGCACCGAGGCGGTGAGTCTTCGCTCTCTGGACAAGGTAGTGCGTGCCGCCGGACGCATTGAACCAGACGAGCGCCAGACCTTCACCATTGCTGCCAAATTTGAGGGCTATGTTGAGCGTCTGCATGCCAACGTTACCGGGCAGACGGTGAACAAGGGGCAGCCACTCTTCGAGGTATATAGCCCCGAACTGGTGTCTGCTCAGCGCGAGTACGCCATCGCGGCACAGGGTGTTGACGCGTTGAAGGATGCCTCTGGTGAGGCACAGCGTGGCATGCGTGAGCTGGCCGACTCCAGCCTGGCGCGGCTTCGCAATTGGGATATCTCGGACGAGCAGGTCAAGACCTTGGCCAAATCCGGCGACGCACGCCGCACGCTGACATTTCGCTCACCAGTGGCAGGGATCATCACCGACAAGAAGGCCATCCAAGGTATGCGATTCATGCCGGGCGAAATGCTCTACCAAGTCGCCAACCTGTCCTCGGTCTGGGTCATCGCCGATGTCTTCGAGCAAGACATCGGCTTGGTCAAGTCGGGGGGCAAGGCCAAGGTGCAAATCAATGCCTACCCAGACAAGGTGTTCCAGGGGACAGTCAGCTATGTGTATCCCACCCTGAAGCCTGAAACCCGAACGGTGCAGGTGCGCGTGGACTTGTCGAACACGGGTGGCTTGCTCAAGCCTGGCATGTTTGCCCAGGTGGAACTTCCGACCGCCAGCAAGGGGGCGGTTTTGACGGTGCCGACTTCGGCCGTGATTGACAGCGGCACGCGCCAGATCGTCCTGGTGCAGCTCAAGGAGGGACGATTCGAACCCCGCGATGTCAAAGTGGGCGCACGCAGCGACGACCGCATTGAAGTCACCGAGGGCGTTCGCGAGGGTGAGCAGGTGGTCATCGCTGCCAATTTCCTGATCGATGCAGAAGCCAACCTCAAGGCGGCCGTGGGCGGCTTTGGGCACTCCTCACATGGAGCTAAGTCGGAAGCACAAGGCACCCCTGATGCGAGCAAGCCCGCTGCCGCCGTCGGGCACCAAGGTGAGGGCAGGGTGGAGGAGTCTGATGCGAAGGCCGGCACGGTGACCATTGCCCATGGTCCCATACCCTCCCTCAAATGGCCCGCAATGTCCATGGAGTTCAAGGTCTCCAACAACGGGCTGATGACGGGCTTGCAACCTGGCACAGCGGTGGTCTTCGAGTTCGTTGAGCGTGGACAGGGTGAATGGGTGGTCACCTCCGTGAAACCCGTGGGCAAAGCGGCGGCCACTCCGCACGCCGGCCATAACTGATCTTCAGGGAACAACATGCTCGCGAAGATCATTGACTGGTCAGGAAGAAACAGCTTCCTGGTGCTGCTTGCCACGCTGTTTGTCATTGTCGCAGGGGTGTTCGCTGTGTTGCGAACGCCTCTGGACGCGCTGCCGGACTTGTCCGACGTGCAGGTCATCGTCTACACCGAATACCCTGGACAAGCGCCCCAGGTGGTTGAGGATCAGGTCACCTATCCCTTGACCACCGCCATGCTGTCGGTACCCAAGTCCAAGGTGGTGCGCGGCTTTTCCTTCTTTGGAGCGTCCTTCGTCTACATCATCTTTGAGGATGACACAGACATCTATTGGGCGCGTTCGCGCGTGCTGGAATACCTCAATTTCGCATCCAGTCGAATGCCCAAGGGGGTCACGCCGCAAATTGGCCCTGATGCCACCGGTGTGGGTTGGGTCTACCAGTACGCTTTGATCGCCAAGGACCGGACGCTGGCCGAGTTGAGAACTTTGCAGGATTGGTACCTGCGCTACCAGCTGACCAAGGCGCATGGCGTCGCTGAGGTGGCATCCATCGGTGGCTTTGTCCAGACCTACCAGATCACCGTCGACCCGGTGAAGCTGCGGGCCTACGGCATTCCTTTGGCCAAGGTGTCACAGGTCGTGCGCGACTCCAATCGTGACGTCGGCGGCCGTGTGGTGGAGATGGCCGAGACAGAGTACATGGTGCGCGGAAAGGGCTATCTGCGCGGCGCGGCGGACATTGAGAACCTGGTCGTCAAGGCCGAAAAAGGAACACCAGTATTGATTCGAGACATCGCTCGCGTTGAACTCGCTCCCGATGAACGGCGCGGCCTGACCGAACTCAACGGGGAGGGGGAGGTGGTCTCGGGCATCGCCATGGCCCGCTATGGCCAAAACGCCCTGGAAGTCATCCATAACCTGAAGGAGAAAATTACCGAAGTTTCGGCAGGGCTGCCGCAGGGCGTCAGCATCCAGGCTGTTTACGACCGATCTGACCTGATTCATCGGGCCATCGATACGCTCAAGCGAACGCTGATTGAGGAGAGCCTGATCGTTGCCTTGGTCTGCATGGTCTTTCTCATGCACGTCCGTTCAGCCCTCGTGGCTATCTTGATGTTACCCGTAGGGGTGCTGATCTCATTCATCGCGATGCGCTTGCTGGGCATGAATTCCAACCTGATGAGTCTGGGTGGTATCGCCATTGCGATCGGTGCCATGGTGGATGCGGCCATCGTCATGATCGAGAACGCCCATAAACACCTGGAGCGGCTCCCACCCGAGCACAACAGCAAGCAGCGGGTCGAGGCCATGATCGCCGCGTGCAAGGAGGTTGGCCCGGCACTGTTCTTCTCGCTACTGATCATCACCGTGTCGTTTCTGCCCGTGTTCACGCTCGAATCACAGGAGGGGCGCATGTTCTCACCGCTGGCGTTCACCAAGACGTTTTCTATGGCAGGAGCGGCGCTGTTGTCGGTGACGCTGGTGCCGGTGCTCATGATGATTTTCATTCGCGGACGCATCATGCCGGAGTCCCGTAACCCGGTGAACCGGTTCCTGATCTGGGTCTACCGACCCATCATCGCTGGAGTGATGCGCTGGAAGAAGGTGACCATTGCCATTGCCCTGGTCGTGCTTGGGGTGTCGTTCTATCCGGCCAGCAAGCTGGGGTCCGAGTTCATGCCGACGCTCAATGAAGGCACTTTGCTCTACATGCCTGCTTCGCTGCCGGGCATGTCGATCACCAAGGCCGCCGAGTTGCTTCAGACGCAAAACAAGATCATCAAGAGTTTTCCAGAGGTTGAATCGGTCTACGGTAAGGCAGGACGGGCCAACACGGCCACCGACCCAGCACCGACCGAGATGTTCGAGACGGTCATCAACCTCAAGCCGGAGTCAGCGTGGCGATCTGGCATGACCATCGACAAATTGATCGCCGAGATGGACAAGGCGCTGCAGTTTCCTGGCGTCTCCAATGCCTGGACCATGCCCATCAAGGCGCGCATCGACATGCTGTCCACCGGTATCCGCACACCCATTGGTATCAAAGTCTTCGGCAAGGACTTGAACGAAATGGAACGCCTGGCGCGGGAGATCGAGACCGTAGTGAAATCTGTGCCCGGCACCACCTCGGCATTCGCGGAGCGGATCACAGGCGGCTTCTACCTGAACATCGAGCCCGACCGCGCCCAACTGGCACGCTACGGTCTGGCGGTGGGTGATCTCCAGGAGGTCATTGGTACGGCGCTCGGCGGTGACATGGTGACCACCACGGTGGAAGGGCGAGAGCGTTTTGGCGTTACGGTTCGCTACCCACGCGAATTGCGGTCTGACCCGCAGCAGATCGCCCGCGAAGTGCTGGTGCCGACCATGGATGGAGCCATGATTCCGCTGGGCCAGGTTGCCCGCGTGGAGGTGGCCAAGGGCGCCCCTGGCATCCGTACCGAAAATGCGTTGCTATCTGCCTACATTTTTGTGGACATCCGTGAGCGTGACATCGGTGGCTACGTCGCCGAGGCGCGCAAAGCAGTGAATGACCAGGTCAAGTTCCCGCCCGGCTACTACGCCACATGGAGCGGTCAGTTTGAGTCTATGGAGCGTGCCATCGAGAAAATGAAATTCGTTGTGCCAGTAACGCTGTTGCTCATTTTCCTGCTGCTGTACCTGAACTTCAGGCGACTGACGGAGACTTTGATCGTCATGCTGTCGGTGCCGTTCGCGTTGGTTGGCGGCGTCTGGCTGATGTGGTGGCTTGGCTACAACCTCTCTGTCGCAGTTGCTGTGGGCTTCATTGCCCTGGCTGGTGTGGCCGCTGAAACCGGGGTCGTCATGCTGATCTACCTGGACCACGCCTGGGAAGAGATCAAGGAAAAACGCCGCTCTGAAGGGAAAGAGCCAGGAGTTGGTGACCTTTACGAGGCAGTCATGGAGGGCGCCGTAGAGCGTGTTCGTCCCAAAATGATGACGGTCGTTGCCATCATGGCGGGCCTGCTGCCCATCATGTGGGGGACCGGCACCGGCTCGGAAGTGATGAGTCGCATTGCCGCGCCGATGGTCGGTGGCATGATTTCTTCGACCGTGCTCACGCTGGCTGTGATTCCGGCGCTTTACGCACTGGTCAAACAGTTTGAACTTCGAAGACAGCGCGCTTCGGGAACGGATTCACAACCCATCCGACCCACTCTGGGGCTTGATGCATGAGCCATGAGCGCTTCCTTGATGTGCACCAGAAATACGTGCAATGGGCAGAGAAAATCACGCTGCCCCCTGGCGCCGACGCGGGGCGTGGGACAGGCTCTAAAAGGAGGCGCTCTACTTGTTTCACCAACTGCTCTGACTCCTCTCTCAATGCACAACACACCAAACTGCGAGTTGACCTCCTTTGAGAAGCTCAACCGCGACTGCTTCTGTCTGAGCCTGGATCCTGCGGCGCTGGCGGCTGCGCTCGATGCCGAGTTGGGCTCTCCGAGCTTGTCGCAGCTAGTGCGCGACCGATGCCCCTACCTTTTTGCTGCGCAGCCTGTCTTCGTGGCGCGGCCTCCTCTCGAACGAATGGCCCGCGTCGTGCAAGCCATCGAGGCAGTGGTGGCACTCCCGGCCTACCGGGAGCAGGTCTTGGCGGATGCCCCCGCCATTGCGCGGGCCGGCACCGGTGGCTCCCAGGGCGTGTTCTTCGGCTATGACTTCCATCTGGACCAAGACCGTCTCGGTTTGATCGAAATCAACACAAACGCTGGTGGTGCGATGCTGAATGCGGTGCTGGCCCGTGCTCAGCGCAGCTGCTGTCAGGCTGTGCAGGCAATGGTGCCAAGCCGCGGCGCCGTCGCAACGTTCGAGCAGCGGCTGGTGGACATGTTCCGCCGTGAGTGGCGGCTGGCCGGTCACTCACGGCCGTTGGTCTCGATCGCTATCGTGGACGAAGCGCCGCAGCAGCAATACCTGTATCCAGAGTTCCTGCTGTTCCGGCAGCTGTTTGAGCGCCATGGACTGCAGGCCATCATTGTCGATCCCTCCGAGCTGGCGTGCCGTCACGGCAGGCTCTGGCACGGCGAACTCGCCATCGACGTGGTTTACAACCGTGTCACAGATTTCTATCTGGATCTGCCTGCCAACGCCGTGCTGCGGCAGGCTTGGCTGGAACAGGCAGTGGTTCTCACGCCTCATCCGAGGGCGCACGCGCTATACGCCGACAAGCGGCGACTGGCCTTGTTCAGTAACGATGGTGCGCTGCGGGCGCTGGGCGTTGCTGACGACGACAGGCAGGTGCTGCTGGCGAACGTGCCGCGCACCGAAGTGGTCGATGAGGCACATGGTGACCGGCTGTGGGCGACTCGTCGTAGCCTGTTCTTCAAACCCGCAGCGGGCTTCGGCAGCCGCGCCGCGTACCGGGGTGACAAGCTCACGCGCCGGGTCTGGCAGGAGATCATGACAGGAGCCTATGTGGCACAGGCTTTCGTGCCTCCGGGCGAGCGCGTCATTGCGAATGAGGAGGGACAACAGCCCATGAAATTCGATTTGCGCGCCTACGCTTATGCGGGCGACGTTCAGTGGGTTGCTGCACGCGTGTATCAGGGACAAACCACGAACTTCCGCCAGCCGGGCAGTGGCTTTGCCCCCGTCTACACCACCGTGGATGGCTCCGGCCGCGGAATGTGCGACTCGGATGGTGAACACGCGTCCTATGTGTTCCTGCTCGACGAGGCGGGTGAAGTGCACGCCTTGCCGCATGTGCTGTATGTGGCGCTTGCCAGGGGGCAGGCCTTGGCACCGATGTTGGCGGATCAAATTCTGCGCCTGGCGGACTGGTATGTACGGCTTCGGGCCGATGGGGTGCCGGGTGCTGTGGTCAACGAGACCTATGGGTTTGTCCGCTTCGACCGAGAGGGGCGGTTCAAATTGGAGGCTGCGCCAGGAGATGCCGCATGGCCTACTCCTGAGGAGCGCCGACGGATGCAGGAGCTGCTGTTCTCCATAGACCTGGAGCCCAACGGCGCCTGATCATAGGAGCCGGGAGGAGGGTGGGCCGCCCAACGAAGTGAATCATTTGGGTTGCTGCAAGAATGGTCAGACGATGATGCGTGGCTTCTGGCCTGGCACCATGCAGATGGTCACGTCGCATGGGCGAGGACCAACTCCCACCAGATGCACGCAGCGACCAATCCCATCTCAAAAGTTACGGGGCACAGGTTTCTTTGGCGGCTTTTGCGCCATCTTTGCAGGCCTTGACTTCGGCCTCATAACGCGCCTTGCGCAATTGGTTCAGGTATGGCGTCGTCTGTGCGCGCGGGCCATGGTCGAGCTGCAATACGAGTTTCTTGGGAGGGCAGACCTTTTCTTGGTCTGGAGCGGCACTGGCCGAGAGACTGAAGCCAAGGGTCGTGGCGCCAACGAGAGCGATGAGCAAGTATTTCATGATGAACTCCTTGGATAGGAAAACCGAACGTATGAATCAGCGAGGCACAGGGCTGCCGGCTGACTGCGCCAACAGCGGTACGCGAAGCGCAAGGGCACGCTTTTTTCTGTTTTTGACAGATCCCGGGGTTTCTGTGCCAACGTCGAAGGTTTTTTCCGCAGTTGCCACGCCGCCTGTTTAGATTCCTCGGCCTCCCCGGAAACCCGCTGCAACCCCAACTGGCAATCAACCCCGGTAGTAGAGACGCAGACGCGCGTCGCGTTCTTCAGGGGACTCGCTCCGCAATTCGTTGATTACTTGCTCACGCGTCTTGCCTGGACCTGCCGCATCAGGTGTGCGAAGCGGGAAGTTGCTTTGGCCGTAAGAAAGTCGTCCTTGCTGCATAGCAGCCTTAGTTTCGGCGATGACTTGCTCTCGCGTCTTCTCGCTCTTGAAGTGTTCCGGGTGAACGATGAAGCCCTTTTCGTTGTTGGCGGGATGCTCGTACGCTGCCGAAGCCATCCCTGGAAGGCCCAAGGTAACCACTGCGGCCGCGGCGGCAATCATGGAAGAAAGGGAAAGACGTTGTTTGATCATGGTTGAAGCTCCTAGCGATGGTGAATAAAACTTGCATCTCTCATGCCTTGCTTGGTCGTTGAGGAGATGTGTTGATCGTAGAGAGCGCACCCCAACAGAATCTAGACAGCCCGATGACATTTTTATCAGGGAGCGGCGCGAACTGGAGCGCAAGTTGGTGGATCTGCGGGGGGCAAACGCGGAGGACGGAGGATCTACCCCACGGCTACGCGCCTATCACGACAGCAGTCCGGGTGCCATTGGGCAGCCCCTGGCTTTCGCGCACCCATCCAGCGATGTCGCTCCAGCGAGCTATCGCAATCGATTGATAGGTGGTTGTGGGTCCGCAGGCGGGCCAACAAGTGCAGCGATGATGGGGCAGGGAGACGCCTGCCCTGTCTCCTCGCACCGCGCGAGCATGTCACGCAGTGCACCTCGCATGCGCTCCAGATCCCCGACCTTCTCATCAATCTGCTCAAGGCGTCGCTGCGTCACCGTCTGGATGGCCCGGCGATTCCGTCCGTCCTCAAGGTCCAGCAGCGATCCCACCTCGTCCAACGAGAAGCCCAAGCTCTGCGCCCGCTTGATGAAGCCGATCCGCTGAACCATTGAAGCGTGGTAACGCCGGAAACTGCCTGCGGCCTTCGGGACCGGCAAAAGCCCGCGACCCTGGTAGTAGCGAATCGTCTCTACGCCGACGCCAGCGACTTTGGCCAGTCTGCCGACCGTCATCCAATCGCCCGGGCCTTCGTTCATCGAGGGATCTACCGTTTTCTTCATAGCCATGGCAGGATAACGCTGTACCGCGTAGTTGACCCCTGCCTCCATTTGATTAAGATCAAGATCTCGCAGCTTGCCTAAGCATAGGATTGGTGTCATTGGGTATATAGGCCGCACATGCGCACACATCTCAACCCTCGTAGGATTCGTGCCATCGCGTGGATGGTGCTGGGGGTATGGTTTCTTGCGCTTGCGGCCGGGATGGCGAATGCCTGCCTGTTGGAGTCCCCGGAGCCGCACCACTATGCGTCAGGGTATGAACACGGCAATGGCCACTCCCATGGGGGTCATGAGGGCGCCCACGAAAAGCATGAAGAGGGGAGCCAGGACCCGTCGAAGGCACCTTGCCTGAAACTTTGCGGAGAGGTCAACCAGTCGGCAATTCAGAAGACGCCGACCTTTGCGTTCGACCTTATTGGGCTTCCGCCCCCTTCCTATACTGCCTGGGAACCGGCCCCGGCGCTGGCTCTGCGAGCCATCCTATTGAGGAGCCCCCAGCGGGCTCACCCACAGCCGCCTGCTTGGCTGCTGTTTGCACGTCTCGCGTTATAGCCCCTCCTGTGAGCGCTGTGCCGGCTATGTCCCGCACGCGTCTCGTACGCCTTGACTCTGTACCCGGCTACGGAGTTCTCATATGGGATTTGTCTTCTGGAAGCGCCACTTGGCTCGACCAGACGACAAAAGCCAGCGGCTAAAGGAGAAAGAAATGACATTCGTGCGCTCCATCGCGGTCGTCTTCGGCGCCGCCCTCGTCAGTTTGTTTTCATTCGCGCAAGACGACCATCAGGCCCATCATCCTGCGGGTTCGAGCGCCCCTGGGACTTCGGCTCTAGTGGCGCCGAGCTTCGAGGGCATGCCGGAGCACTCGCGGATCAATGCTGCCTGGAACGAGCAGGCGTAACGGAGAACCCCATGGCAAAGAACAAGAAGGCCGCGACAGGCGCGACGAAAAAGGCTCATGCGGACGTGACCGATGTCGCGCACAACCCGTCGCGCGACGAGGCAACGGAACGCTCGATCGGCCGCGAGGACTATGAGGCGCAGTTGCACATGCTGCAGATAGAACTCGTGAAGCTGCAGCGCCATTTCATCAAGTGCAGCGACCGGATCCTCATCCTCTTGGAGGGACGGGACAGTGCGGGCAAGGATGGCAGCATCAAGCGGCTCGTCGAACACCTGAGTCCGCGGGAAACCCGGGTCGTCGCGCTCAGCAAACCCTCCGATCGGGACCGCACCAGTTGGTACTTCCAGCGCTACGTGCCGCACCTACCGGTCGGCGAAGAACTCGTTGTGTTCAACCGCAGCTGGTACAACCGCGCCGGCGTGGAGCCGGTGATGGGTTTCTGCACGGCTGAGCAGCACGAGGAGTTCATGAACTCCGTGCCGAAGTTCGAGGAGATGCTGGTCAACTCCGGCATCAAGCTGCTGAAGTATTACCTCGACATCGGGAAGAAAGAGCAGACCCGCCGGCTCAGTGAACGCCGCCGTGACCCGCTCAAGCAATGGAAATCAAGTCCGGTCGACGCCGTGGCGCTGAAGCACTGGGACGGCTACACGCGTGCGCGCGACGAGATGTTCATACGCACGCACACCGCTGCCGCTCCCTGGTCCGTCGTGCTCGCCGACAACAAGCGAGTCGCCAGGCTCAACCTGATCAGGGACGTCCTCTCGCGGCTCCACTACGCGGGCAAGAAGCACAAGCTCATCGCACCCGACCGGGAGATCGTCTTCGAGTTCTCGCAGGACTGCCTGGATTCCGGCCGACTCGCACGTTGATACATCGAACAGAACCAACAGGATGAACCATCTATGAAGTCAATCAACGTTGAAGTCGGAGGGCTCATATCGAGCCTGAGCGCGGAGGGAGTACGTCGCAAGTTGCTGCAGCTTCCCGGCGTCCATCACGCGGATGTCAACTACGTTGCGGGAAGCGCAACGGTCCATCTCGACGAACGGCAGCTCAGTGTCGAGGATCTGCGCCGCCGGATCGTGGAGTGCGGCTATCACTGCAGTGGCGAGCAGACGCCTAAGCATGTGTGCGATCCCGCCACGGGCAGTACGGCGGGCCAGCGCCATGACGGACACGCCGATCACGCCGTGTCTGCGAAGCAGGAGGATCACGCGGTGCATTCGGGGCATGCCCATGCAGTCGGAGCGACTGCGACGATGGCCGCCTCGCCGGCCTCCCATGCCGGGCACCAGGGCCACGCAGGCGAGCCCGTCATGGACGACATGATGCACGACATGGGGCACGGGTCTGGGTCGATGCAGGACATGGCCCGGGACATGCGCAATCGGTTCTTCGTGTCCCTGATCTTTTCGATTCCGGTGTTTCTCTATTCGCCGATGGGGAAGATGTTCGGCGACTTCCAGACACCGTTCGGGCTGGACAACAAGCTCTTTCTTTTCATCTTCGCGAGCGCGGCGATCCTCTATCCCGGCTGGCCTTTCTGCATCGCTGCGTGGCGCGCTTTGCGCAACGGTGTCGCCAACATGGCCACGCTGGTCGTGCTGTCGGTGGGCGTGGGATACCTGTTCAGCGTCGGAGCGACCTTCTTCTACGAGGGTGAGGTGTTCTATGAAGCGGCGTCAGTGCTGCTGGTTTTCATCCTGCTGGGCCACTGGTTAGAGATGCGCGCCCGCGCGGGTGCGTCCGACGCGATTCGCGCGCTGATGGATCTCGCGCCACCGATGGCCACCGTCGTGCGCAACGGTGTCGAGACCAAGGTGCCAACCGCCGAGGTCGTGGCCGGTGAACTGGTGGTGATCAAGCCCGGCGACAAGATCCCGGTGGATGGCGAGATCGTCGAAGGAGCCTCGCAGGTCGACGAGTCGATGCTGACCGGCGAGTCGATGCCGGTCAAGAAGGTGGTAGGCAGCACCGTCGTTGGCGCCAGCATCAACAAGAGCGGGAGCTTCCGCTACAAGGCCACGAAGGTCGGTGCGGACACGGCATTGGCCCAGATCGTCAAGCTGGTCCAGGAGGCCCAGAACTCGAAGGCACCCGGCCAGCTGCTGGCCGACCAGGCGTCGCAGTGGCTGGTGCTGGCGGCGATCGTGATTGGCTTGTTGACCTTCAGCGTCTGGTACTGGGTGATGGGCCAGACGCTGCTATTCGCACTCACCTTGACCATCACGGTATTCGTGATCGCATGCCCTGATGCGCTGGGCCTGGCCACGCCGATGGCCATCATGGTCGGGACCGGCCTGGGTGCGATGAACGGCATCCTCTTCAAGAACGCGGCCGCGCTGGAGAACGCTACCAAGCTGACAGTGGTGGTGTTCGACAAAACCGGCACCTTGACACTCGGGCAGCCCGATGTCGTCGAGATCGTGGCCGCGCCCGGTGTCGAAGAGGCGCGGCTTCTGGCGACGGCCGCCGCGGTGGAGAAGTTCTCCGAGCACCCCCTTGCACTCGCAGTGCTCAAGCGTGCGGGGGACATGCCGACGGAGGTCACCGAGAACTTCACCAACATCGATGGGCAAGGTGCACGGGCCACCATCGGGGGCGAGAGGGTGCTGCTCGGGAACCGGCTGCTGATGCAGTCGGAGCAGGTAGACCTGACCGTCCTCGCCAGCGAGGCAACGCGGCTGCAAGGCGGCGGGCGCACGGTGGTCTATGTCGCGCGCGGCGGCCGGCTGATCGGCCTCATCGCAATCGCGGACGCCGTCCGGCCGACCTCGCGCGAGACGATCTCCAAGCTGCAGGCGCGGGGCGTGAAGGTCGCGATGCTGACCGGCGACAACCAGGCGACCGCCGAGCGCATCGGCAAGGAACTGGGCATCGACATCGTCCTTGCGGACGTGCTGCCCGGCCAGAAGGCATCCAAGATCAAGGAGTTGCAGCAGCAGGGCCACAAGGTGGGCATGGTCGGCGACGGCATCAACGACGCTCCAGCGCTGACCCAGGCCGACGTCGGTTTTGCGATCGGCGCCGGGACGGATGTCGCCATGGAAAGCGCCCAGGTGGTGTTGATGAAAAGCGACCCGTACGACGTCGTCGGGGCCATCGAGCTCTCTCGCGCAACGCTGCGCAAGATGCACCAGAACCTATGGTGGGCCGTGGGCTACAACGTGGTCGCCTTCCCGCTTGCGGCTGGGGTGTTGTACCCCTTCACGCTGTCGCCGGAGGTTGCCGCGTTGTCGATGTCCGGCAGTTCTGCGATAGTGGCCATCAATGCACTAATGCTCAAACGCACGCGCTTACCGGGCATCAAGCGCGTCACGTCGCGCACCTCCGCTCAAGCGGTCGCGTGAGCCCGTGCTGCGAGCCACCATGGTCGAGAGCCGCCCGATGAGATCGCCGCCGTCCAAAGCCAGGCTGGCCCGTCAGGACGATCTGGGCGTCGTTCAGCTGGGCTGGCTAGCGGCGGCCGTGTTCGTTGTCTCGGCCGGGTACGGCGCGTTGATGCCCTTGATTCCCGACTGGCTGCGCCCTCTGATGGGTGACGCCGACCCAGCGGTGCTCGCGCGCCATGTCGGCTACCTCAGCGGCATCTACACGGCCGGGATACTTGTGGGGGCGCCACTGTGGGGCGTGCTGGCGGACAGGCTGGGACGCGCCCGCGTGCTGTTGGTCGGGCTGGTCGGCTATGTGGCGAGCCTGCTTCCGCTGCTGCGCCCCGAATCTGTGGGCGTGGTCGGCATCTATGCGCTGCGCGGCGCTGCGGGCTTCTTTGTCGCCGCAGTCGTGCCCGTGGTGCCGGCGCTCGTCGCGCAGTACACGCCGCAGGCGATACGCGCCAAGCGCTTCGCATGGTTGGGCGCGATGTCGCTGCTCGGGTTCCTGTTCGGACCCGGCCTCAACGCCGTCGCGGATCGCCTTGCCGGCTTGGGCGTCTTCGCCGCCCTCGTGCAGGGGTCATCGACCAAGCTCGTGATCGGACTCTCGGCCGCGCTGGGTGCGTTGATGATGCTGGGCCTGGCCGCCACGCTTCCCGCGCCGTCCAGCACTCTGGATGCGGGCCCGAGCGATGACGACGGCCCGCCCGAGAGCCGGTCCTTCACGCTCTGGCTGCTCAATGGCGTGGTCATGTTCGTGCTCGCCGGCTTTGAACTCGGCATCGTGCTGCAGGGCCAGCGTCATCCCGAACTCACGTCGCGCGAGGTGTCGTGGATGTTCGCCGCATGCAGCCTGGTGATGTTGGGCGTCAACGCGGTCCTGTTTTTCACCGGCTTGCTTGAGCGCGCTGATCCCCGTCGCATGTTGGCTGCCGGCATGGTCCTGGGTATCGCGGGACTCGCGGTGCTGGCTCGCCATGGCAGCGAGACCTGGATGTACGTTGGCGTCAGTTTCACAGCGGCGGGCACCGGTATCGTGCTGCCGACCGTTGCCTACCTCGCCGCAGGCTCCGCACGTCGGCGGCTCGGAACCGCGATGGGCGGCCTAGCGGCAGCAGCCGGCTTCGGGCAGACGCTTGGATCGGCAGTCGCCGGCTGGCTGTTCGGCACCGTCATGCAGAGCAGCTTCGCATGGCTCTCCATCCCGCTCGTGGCCACCCTCGCATTCTTGCTGATTCCCCGGCAGTGGTGGCCAGCGAACCCGGCCCTGCTGACAGCTTCACCTTCCTCCACTTCACCCACCTCCACGGAGACCGAACCATGAGACTTATCCTGACGACCCTGCTCGCAGCGCTTGCCCTGTCGCTGAGCGGATGCGGCTACAACGACTTCCAGCGGTTGGACGAACAGACCAAGTCTGCCTGGTCCGAGGTGCTGAACCAGTACCAGCGACGCGCAGATCTGATACCGAACATCGTCGCGACGGTGAAAGGAGAGACCAACTTCGAACAAGAGACGCTGACCCGGGTCGTCGAAGCGCGCGCCAAGGCCACCTCGATTCAGGCTACTCCGGAACTCGTCAACAACCCCGAGGCGTTCCAGAAGTTCCAGGCGGTGCAGGGCGAGCTGTCCGGCGCGCTGAGCAGGCTGCTGGTCGTGAGCGAGAACTACCCGCAGCTCAAAGCCAACCAGGCCTTCCAGGAACTGCGCGCGCAGCTTGAAGGCACCGAGAACCGCATCACCGTGGCCCGCGGGCGCTATGTGAAGGTGGTGCAGGACTACAACGTCCTCACGCGCAGCTTCCCGACCAACATCACGGCCAAGGTGTTCAGCTACGACGTCAAGCCGAACTTCTCCGTCGCCGACGAGAAGGCGATGGCCACGCCGCCCCAGGTCGACTTCGGCGCCTCGGCACCGGCGGCGCGCCCCTGACATGAGCACGCTGAGAACAGCGGTGCCGTACCCGGCCGCCCACCTGCGCCTGGCCCGCATGTTGGCCTGGCTGTTGCTGAGCCTGTTCCTGGTGGTCGCGTCCGCGCAGGAACTGGTAGCTATTCCGCCGCTGCAGGCGCGTGTCACCGACCTCACGGGGACGCTCGCCGCCGATCGGATCGCCTCGCTGGATGCGCAGCTTCGTGCCTTCGAGGAACGCAAGGGCGTGCAGATCGCGGTGCTGATGGTCGGCTCTACGCGGCCAGAACCGGTCGAGCAGTACGCCATGCGGGTGGTCGAACAGTGGAAGCTCGGCCGCCGCAAGGTGGACGATGGCGCACTGCTGCTGGTTGCCAAGGAAGATCGTGCCGTGCGCATCGAGGTTGGCTACGGCATCGAGGGCGCGCTGAGCGACTTGGTGGTGCGGCGCATCATCGACGAAGTAATCACGCCGCGCTTTCGCCAGGGCGATTTCGACGGTGGCATCGCGGCAGGCGCCGAACAGATCATGCGCGTCGTCGACGGCGAAGCCCTGCCTGCGGCGGATCCACGGCGGCAAGGCCGGACCAACGACATCGGCCAGGCCTGGCCCTTCCTGTTCATCGTGGCTTTGATGCTGGGCGGATTGCTGCGCAACGCGCTCGGCCGGGTCCCTGGCGCCGTGGTCACAGCCGGGGTATTGGGTGCTGCGGCGTGGCTGGTGGTGGGCACGCTCGCGGTAGCCGCGATGGCCGGATTGGCGGGGTTCTTCGTCACGCTGCTAGGCATCGGCATGGGCGGCCACGGCGGCATGCATGGGCACCATCGGGGTGGTGGGTGGCCTGGTGGCGGATTCGGCGGCGGCGGAGGAGGATTCCGCGGCGGTGGCGGTGGCTTTGGTGGCGGTGGCGCCTCAGGACGGTGGTGAGATGAACATTCAACGACTTCTTCGCCACCTTGCCACCACCGGCCGCGCGGTACGCCGCGCCTTCCCGCCGCGCACTCTGGACGCCATCGAGCAAGCCATCCGTGCGGGAGAGTCCCAGCATGGCGGCCAGTTGCGCTTCGTGGTCGAGGGCGCGCTGGATGGATCGCCGCTGTGGCGAGACCAGTCGCCGCGCGAGCGAGCGCTGGACCTGTTCGCCCGTATGGGCGTATGGGACACGGCGCATAACAGCGGCGTGCTCATCTACGTGCTGCTGGCCGATCGGGCGGTGGAGATCGTGGCCGATCGCGGCATCCACGCCTGTTGCGGTGCCGACATGTGGTCAGGTGTGTGCCAGCGCATGGAAGCCCAGTTCGCGCAGGGGCGCTTCGAGGCCGGTTCCATGGAAGGCATCACCGCCGTCAGCCATCTGTTGATGCAGCACTTTCCGCGCGACGCGGGCGACGGAAACGAGTTGCCCGATCGGCCAGTTCTTTTTTGAACGACAACGTCCTTGGAGACTTTCCATGCAACTTCAGTTTCTGGGTGCCACGGGCACCGTGACCGGTTCGAAATACCTCCTGCGCCATGGCGACTCGACAATCCTGGTGGACAGCGGCCTGTTCCAGGGCTTTAAGCAGCTGCGGCTGCGCAATTGGGAGCCGCTGCCGGTCGCGCCCAAGACGATCGATGCTGTCGTGCTCACCCACGCCCACATCGATCACAGCGGCTACCTGCCGCTGCTGGCGCGGCAGGGTTTTCGCGGGCGGGTCTATTGCACGTCCGCGACGCATGAGCTATGCAAGATACTGCTCACCGACAGTGGTCATTTGCAGGAAGAAGAGGCGAAGT
Organism: Acidovorax sp. BoFeN1; assembly: GCF_003345135.1. Taxonomy (NCBI): domain Bacteria; kingdom Pseudomonadati; phylum Pseudomonadota; class Betaproteobacteria; order Burkholderiales; family Comamonadaceae; genus Acidovorax; species Acidovorax sp. BoFeN1. The sequence goes on along the minus strand of NZ_QOZT01000009.1, from coordinate 30,567 downwards.
TCGCCAACCGCTACGGCTTCTCCAAGCACAAGCCCGCGCTGCCGCTGTACACGCGGGAGGATGCCGAGCGCTGCCTGAAGCTTTTCTCACCGCGTCCGTTCGCCGAGGCCTTCGAAGCTCTGCCCGGACTCACAGCCCGGCTGGAGCCCTCGGGGCACATGCTCGGCTCCGCCTTCGTGCACCTCAGCGATGGGCAGCGGTCGGTGCTCTTCTCCGGCGACATCGGCCGCCCGAACGACCCGGTGCTGCGCCCGCCGGTGCAGGTTCCGGGCGCAGACTACCTGCTGGTGGAGTCTACCTACGGCAACCGCAAGCATGAAGAGACTGACGCGCTGGAAAAACTGGAGACCGTGATCAATCAGACCGCCGCCCGCGGCGGTGTCGTGGTCATCCCCGCGTTCGCGGTCGGCCGCGCCCAAAGCCTGATGTATGGCATCTACCAGCTCAAGAAGCAGGGCCGCATCCACCACCTGCCGGTGTACCTCGACAGCCCGATGGCCATCGATGCGACGCAGCTGTATCACGCCCACCGTGACGAGCATCGGCTCTCGCCCGAGGAGTGCGAGGGCATGTGCCACGCCGCGAAGATCGTCAACAAGGTCGAGGAGTCCAAGGCGCTCAGTGCCAGCCGCGGCCCGATGGTGATCATCTCCGCCAGCGGCATGGCCACGGGTGGCCGGGTGGTTCACCACCTGAAGTCCTTCGCACCCGATCGGCGCAACACGATCCTGTTCGCCGGCTACCAGGCGGGTGGAACCCGCGGCGCGGCGATCCTGCATGGTGCGTCCACCGTTCGCATCCATGGCGAAGACGTGCCGATTCGCGCCGAGGTGGCCTCGCTCGACAACCTCTCCGCCCATGCCGATGCCGACGAGATCATCGCGTGGCTGCGCGGCTTCACGCAAACGCCGCGCCGCACGTTCGTGACGCACGGCGAGCCCGAAGCGGCCGATGCGCTGCGCTCGCGGATCGACCATGAACTCGGCTGGGCGGTCTCGGTGCCCGACTACCTGCAGACCGTGGAGCTTGCATGACAGCGCAAATGCATGAAGCCGGCCGCACCAAGGAGGCCGGGAACAGGCTGCAGGCGTGGCGCACGGGCATCGACACCTATCAGGAGCCGGTGGTCTACATGCGGCGCGATTGCCCGGTCTGTCGATCGGAGGGTTTCACGACCCAGGCGCGCGTGCAATTGACGGCCGGCGGCCGAAGCATCGTGGCGACGCTCAGTGTCGTCGACGGTGATTGGCTGGCCGAGAACGTCGCCGGTCTGTCCGAGTCCGCGTGGGCATCGCTGGGTGCGCAGCCGGGTGAGCCGGTCGCGGTCACCCATGCGCCACCGCTGGATTCGCTCAGCCATGTCCGGGCCAAGGTCTACGGCAACTCCGTTGGCGACGCCCAGTTCGGCGCGATCATCTCCGACGTCGCGGCGGGCCGTTACTCGGACCTGCACCTCGCCACCTTCATCACTGCCTGCGCGGGCGATCGCCTCGACCTGGCGGAGACGGTCTCGCTCACGAAAGCCATGATCGCCGTCGGCGAGCGCATCGATTGGGGCCGTCCGCTGGTAGTGGACAAGCACTGCGTCGGCGGCCTGCCTGGGAATCGCACGACCCTGCTCGTGGTGCCCATCGTGGCCGCCTGCGGCCTCACGATGCCCAAGACCTCCTCGCGCGCCATCACCTCACCGGCCGGGACGGCCGACACGATGGAGGTGCTGGCACCGGTCAATCTGGATGTGCCGAGCATGCGACGCGTGGTCGAGCGCACGGGCGGCTGCATCGTGTGGGGCGGCTCGGTCCGGCTCAGCCCCGCCGACGACATCCTTATCCGTGTCGAGCGGCCACTCGATCTCGACAGCGAAGGGCAGCTCGTGGCCTCGGTCCTGTCCAAGAAGGCCGCTGCGGGTTCGACCCATGTGCTGATCGATCTGCCCGTGGGCGCCACCGCGAAAGTGCGCAGCGCACACGCCGCGGCGTCGCTCGGCCGGCGCCTGCAGGAGGTGGGTGGCGCCATAGGCCTGCAGGTGTTCTTGCGCGTCACCGACGGCGAACAGCCGGTCGGCCGCGGGATCGGCCCCGCACTGGAAGCACGCGACGTGCTGGCCGTCCTGCAGGGTAAACCCGAGGCCCCGGCCGACCTGCGGGAGCGGGCGCTGCGGCTGGCGGCGGACATTCTCGAAATGGGCGGCGCGGCGCCGGCCGGCGGCGGCCTGAAGCTCGCCACCGAGGTGCTGGCCGATGGCCGGGCCTGGGCCAAGTTCCAGGCAATCTGCTCTGAGCAGGGCGGCCTTCGAAGCCTCCCGATGGCGGCGCATCTGCACACCGTCGAATCGCCGGCCACGGGCCGTGTCACCCGCATCGACAACCGCCTGCTCGCGCGGGCGGCCAAGCTCGCCGGTGCGCCGACCGCCCCGGCCGCCGGCATCGATGTGCACGCGCGCCTTGGCGATCGCGTCGAAGCCGGACAGCCGCTGTTCACGCTGCATGCCCAGGCACCAGGCGAACTGGCCTATGCCCTGGAGTTCGTCCGCGCGCGCCCACCGATCTTCCAGATTTCAGAGAACGCATGAAACCACTCATTTTTCACCTGCCAGGCGACGAGGCCTTCGCCGAAGGCCTCGCCCGCGCGTTGCGTGCGGAGCGGGCCACCCTGCAATTGCACCGGTTTCCGGACGGCGAGTCGCTGGTGCGGCTGGACGCCGACGTGACGGGCCGCACCGTCGTGCTCATGGCCAGCCTGGCACAGCCCGACGCCAAGGCGCTGCCCCTGCTGTTCGCGGCAGACGCTGCACGCGACCTCGGTGCCACACGCGTACTGCTGGCAGCGCCCTACCTGGCGTACCTGCGCCAGGACCGGCGCTTCAACACGGGCGAAGCGATCACGTCCCGAACGTTCGCTGCGCTGGTATCGACGGTGTTCGATGGCGTCGTCACCGTCGACCCCCATCTGCACCGCTACCACTCGCTCGGCGAGATTTACCGTGTGCCCACGCGCGCCGTGCAGTCCGCGCCCGTCATCGCGGCCTGGGTCGCGGCGAACGTGGAGCGCCCAGTGCTGATCGGCCCCGACGCCGAAAGCGAGCAATGGGTCCAGGAAGTCGCGCGGGGGGCCGATGCACCGTTTACCGTGCTGCAGAAGATTCGCCGGGGCGACAAGGACGTGGAGGTCAGCCTGCCCGACACCTCGGCCTTGGCAGGCCGCCAGCCCGTGCTCATCGACGACATCGTGTCCAGCGCGCGCACGATGATCCAGGCCATCGCGAGCGTGCGCCGCGTCGGATTGCCGCCGCCGGTGTGCATCGGTGTGCATGCGCTCTTTGCCGCCGATGCCTATGACGCGCTCCTCGCGGCGGGCCCCCAGCGGGTGCTGACCTGCGACACCGTGCCGCATGCCTCCAATGGCATCAGCGTGGTGGAACCGCTGGCGGCCGCGGTTCAGGACCTGATCGAGGCCAGCGCCACATGAGCGACGACCTTGTACGCCGCCCCTCCGCGCTGCGGCGGCTCTGGCTCCTGCTGGCCCAGGCAATCGCGATTGGCGCGGGTGTCATCATTGCTTGGCGGGCCTTCGGGCCGGCGCCTGTCCCTGTGACGCCCGACGTCGTGGCGGTACAGGAGGCGCCGCATGCGGGCGCCACTACCGGCTCGGCGCCTGCCACACCGAGCGCGATCACAGCCCGCCTGGAGGCGGGGTTTCGCGCCGCCGCCGCCAAGGCGTCCGCTTCGGTTGTGAACATCTACACCCGCAAGACACCTCCGCGCAGGATGCAGAACTGGTTGCGGCCCGATGGCGGCGATGAGGACGCCGCCCAAGGCGCGTCGAGTCTTGGGTCAGGCGTCATCGTCGCGGCCCAGGGCTATATCCTCACGAACAACCATGTCGTGGAGGGCGCCGACGAGATCGCCGTGATGCTGCCAGGCGAGAAGGTTGCCACGGCGCGCGTCGTCGGTATCGATCCGGAGTCGGACCTTGCCGTGCTGCGCGTCGAGGCCACGGGGCTGCAGCCCATCACTTTCGCTGATCCAGCATCGGTGCAGGTCGGCGACATCGTGTTGGCCGTCGGCGATCCGTTCGGGGTCGGCCAGACCGTCACGCAAGGCATTGTGAGTGCCACGGGGCGCAACCGCCTGGGCATCAACACCTTCGAGAACTTCATCCAGACCGACGCCGCGATCAACCCCGGCAATTCGGGCGGCGCGCTCGTCGATGGAAACGGCCATCTCGTCGGCATCAACACCGCCATCTACTCGCGCAGCGGCGGCTCCCAGGGGATCGGCTTCGCGATCCCGGTCAGCTTGGCACGGCAGGTGATGGAGCAGATCATTGCCACCGGCCGCGTGCGCCGGGGCTGGCTGGGGGTGAGCGCCCGCGACGTGATCCACGAGGCCACCGGTGCCACCGGGGGCGCCGCACTGGTGGCGGTGCAGCGCGGCGGGCCTGCCGATCGCGCCGGGCTGAGGCCCGGTGACACGGTGCTTGCGATCAACGGCAAGGAGATCCCGGACACCGCCGGCCTGATCGGCGAAACAGCCGCGGTCGCACCGGGCAGCAACGCCCAATTCAAGATCCTGCGCGGCCGCGAGACGGTGACCGTACAAGTCGAACTCGGGCAGCGGCCCGCGGTCCGCAAGCCCTGAGCGCCGATGACGATGCTGCACGAAACCGTCGAGACCGGCCTGCTGCGCGCGCTGACCCGCGGGGCGGAGACGCGTGCCTTTCCCCTCATCGTGGCGGCCGTGGCCATGGCCACCACGCTGTCGATGACGATTCCGTTCGGAACGTTGCCCGTCGCTGCCGTGCTACTCGCCCCGCGGCGCTGGCGGAGCATCGCCGCGACCTCCAGCATCGGCGCGGCCATTGGCGCACTGGTCCTCTATCTCGTGTTTCATCACTTGGGCTGGAACCGTTTCTTCGTCGCCTACCCCGACGTGGTGCGATCGACGGCCTGGCGTGACGCCACGTCCTGGCTCGGCGGGTACGGCGTGCCCGCGCTGCTGGTCATTGCAGCGCTCCCGGTACCGCTGACGCCTGCCCTCATGTTCGCGGCAATCTCCCGGCTGCCGGTGGCCGAGGTTCTTCTGGCGCTCTGGTTGGGCAAGCTGGTGAAGTACACGCTCTATGCGTGGCTTGCATCTGCTTTCCCATCGCCCTGGATCCGCAGGGTCCAGGACCGGACGGCGACCCTGCACGCCGCGCTGAGCCGCGCCCAGGCGCTCGATCCGGGTTCGCAGCATCGAGCCGCACCGGGAACATCTCCGCCAGGACCGACAGATCGGCCACAGCCATGAACGCCATGACACCCACATTCAAGAGGAAATGACAGCGATGTGTTTTTCTGCACCAGCCAGTTTCACGGCAGCCGCGGTACTTCTGGGGACGGGGATCGTCACCGTGCGCCGGGTCCGCGCGTGGCGCGAAGTGCCTTACGCGGCCATCCCGTTGCTCTTTGGGATTCAGCAGCTACTCGAAGGCATGTTGTGGCTGACATTCCCCGACCGCGCGCCCTTGCTGAAGGTGGTGCTGACGCATCTTTATTCGTTCTTCTCGCACGTCCTGTGGCCGATCTACGTGCCGCTGGCCGCCCTGGCGCTGGAGACCGTTCCGTGGCGCCGTCGGGTTCTCGCGGGCATCGCGCTCGCAGGCGCGCTCGTCGGGGTGTACCTTTTGGTGATGCTGGTGCGACTGCCCATCACCGCGCGCGTGGTCGGCCAGCACATCTTCTACGACTCCCCGCACTTCTACGTCCTGACCACGATGGCCTTGTACCTGATCGGCACCTGCGCAGGTCTGATGGTCTCCAGCCACCGGCGCGTAGCGGCTTTCGGAAATGCGGCCTTCGTGTCCGCGGTCGCCGCCTATTTTTTTTATGCGACCTGGTTCATCTCGGTGTGGTGCTTCTTCGCCGGCGTCCTCAGCATCATCGTGCTGTGGCAGTTCCGTGAACCCCGAGCGAGGCTCGCCGTGCAATGACGGATCGTCCGGCCGGCTTCAGGCCCGCACTTGCCCACCACGTGCTCACGCCCCTGTACGACCGGGTGGTGGTGCTGACCACGCGCGAGCAAGCGTTCAAGCCGGCCCTCGTGGCGCAGGCGTCGATCCAGCATGGCCACGACGTATCGGACGCCGGATGCGGAACGGGGACGTTCGCCCTCCTTGCGGCCACCGCGTGCCCGCAGGCCCGTGTCACCGGGGTGGATGCCGACCCCGCCATCCTGTCGCTGGCCCGCCGGAAGGCGGCGAGCGTGGCGGCGCCGATCCGATTCGACGAAGGCCTGTCGACATACCTGCCTTACGGCGATGGCTCGTTCGATCGGGTCGTATCGAGCGTCTTCTTCCGTCACCTGGCGCACGCGGACAAACTGAAAGCGGCCCGCCAGATGCATCGCGTTCTGCGCGTTGGCGTTCAACTGCACTTCGCGGACCGGGAGCGCTCGCGCCGACCGATCAGCCGTACGGCGTTCTTCGCCGTTCAACTGCTCGATGGCTTCGAGACCACGCGCGACGCGGTCGCCGGTCACTTGCCGTCGGTGCTCGCGCAAGCAGGGTTTGCGCAGGTTGCCGAGACACGGCAATTCGTTGCCATCTTCCACATCCTGTCCCTGTACAGCGCCATCAAGGTTGCGCCATGACCGAGGACCATCGTCTTAGTGTTCTGTTCACCGACTTCGCACCAACGGACCAAGCGGCGATGCAGCAATGGCTTCCGGCCCACTGGCACGCGCACTTCGTCCAGCGCGAGCACCTGGTGGCGTCCGACACCGAAGATGGGGCGATCGAGGTCCTTTGCGTGTTCGTGCGCACGCGGGTGGACGAATCGGTGCTTCGCATGCTGCCGCGCTTGCGGCTCGTCGCCACCCGCTCCGCGGGCTTCGACCACATTGACCTGGAGGCGTGTCGAAAACGCGGCATTGCCGTCTGCCATGTGCCGGACTACGGGTCGGCCAGCGTCGCAGAGCATGCCTTTGCACTGTTGCTGGGCGTGACACGCCATCTGACGCAGGCCCACGAGCGGGCGCGCCAGGGCTCGTTCGCCTACCGCGGACTCACCGGCTTCGAGCTGGAAGGCAGGACGCTGGGCATCGTCGGCCTGGGCCGCATCGGACGCCACGTGGCGCGTATCGCCGTGGGGTTCGGCATGGACGTTCTCGCCTACGACCCCGCCTTCGCTGCTTCGGCTGCGCGCCCAGCTGGCGTGTCCCTCGTGACATGGGAGCAGGTCCTGCAAGGCAGCGACATCCTGAGCCTGCATGTTCCGGCCACCGAGGCCACGCGCCACCTCATCGACGCCCGGGCCTTCGCGCGCATGAAGCCTGGCGTGGTAGTGATCAATACGGCACGTGGAGCGCTGATCGACGAGGCCGCCTTGCTGCGCGCGCTGGACGACGGCAGTGTCGCAGCCGCCGGCCTGGACGTGCTGGAGCAAGAAGGCGCGCTGTCTCCCGAGGTGCCCACGGGCTGCGGGGGGCTCGGTTGCGATACCGGCTGGATGGCGTCCAGCCCGCTGCTGACCCATCCGCGCGTGCTCGTGACTCCCCACGTCGGTTTCAACACGACAGAGGCGATCGCGCGCATCTTCGACGAGACCATCTCGAACATCGCAGCCTGGCATGCGGGCCGGCTGCGCAACAGGGTGGATGAGCCGTGATGCGCCCTGACCGCTCCGTTTCTGCCGCGCGCCTTCCGGACCGTCCACCGCAACGCTCGGCGCTGCGCCGGGCGACGCAGATCGCAATGGCGCTGACCGGGGTCCTGCTCTGGGTGGCCTGGCACCGGGGACTCATGCGCTGCGACACGCACCGGGCGGCCGAGCGCTTTGCCCAAGTGCTGCAGCGATTGGGAACGACCTTCGTGAAGCTGGGCCAGCACCTCAGCCTGCGCGCGGACGTCCTGCCTCCCGATGCGCAACGGGCCCTGGCCAGCCTTCAGGCGCATGTGGCGCCGTTTTCTTCGGAACAGGCTGTCCAGGAGGTCGAGGCGGCCCTGGGCCGCCCTTGGCAAGAGGTCTTCGCACGCTTCGACATGCAGGCGCTGGCCGCGGCCTCGATCGCGCAGATCCATCGTGCGGCGCTGCCCGACGGGACGGAGGTCGTGGTGAAGATCCGCCGCCCTGGTGCGGCCGAGCAAGCCGAGACCGACATGCGCATCCTGCGCCGGCTGGTCCTGGCCATTCAGTGGTTCGTCCCCTCGCTGCGCCGCTGGGGTCTGGCGGCCATCGTGGACGAGGTTGCGGCGAACTTCCGCTACGAAATGGACCTGTCCCGGGAGGCGAGTTCCGTGCGACGTTTCGCCGACGCCTGGCGAGACTCTCCGGACATCGTGCTGCCCGACGTGGTGGACGAGCTGTGCACATCGACGGTGATGGTCCAGCAGTTCAGCCGCGGGGCCCACCTGCACGGTCTGCCGCCTGCCATGGGCGCGGCCGCTGCGGGCAAGCTCGTGGACAGCTACATCGTGCAGATCTTCCGCGATGGCTTCTTCCATGGCGATCCACACCCCGGCAACGTCTTCGTGATGGACGATGGCCGCATTTGCCTGCACGATTTCGGCATCGTGGGACGGGTCGACCGCAGCATGCGGCGCGCTTTGGTGGCGTTCGCGCTGGCCTTCGTCGAGCAGGATGCCGACTGGGTGGTCGACGCCTGGCTGGACCTGGGACTGGTCGGCGAGGGCACGGATCGGGCCGTCTTCGTGCCCGTGGTGCGCGCGCTGGTCGCGGACTGCGCAGAGCACCCGCTGAAAGACTGGTCGCTTTCCGATGCGCTCGCGCAGCTCGTGGCGGCCGGCCGGACCCAGGATGTCCGGCTTCCTAGAGACCTGCTGGTACTCACCCGCACACTGCTGCTGCTCGAAGGGACGGTACGCCTGCTCGCGCCGGACTTCTCCATCATCGAGGCCATCTCGCGCCACACGGCAACCGGCATATTCGATGAGCGCAAATCCGCGGCGTCGCAACGTCTGCCCTACGAGCTGGGAAACGCAGCCAACGCGCTGCCCACGCTGCTGGCGCGGCGCCTGCACAGCGTACTGCGGCAGCGTGAGTTGCTGCAACTGTCGATCAAGCCCGACGCCCGGATGCTGAGCGGTATCGACCGCCTCGGCCGCCGCATCGCCCTCGCGCTCGTGACGCTGGGCCTGTACATCGCGTCAAGCTTGCTGATGCAGCACGCCGTAGGCCCTCGCTGGGGCGACATGCCGGTGCTCGCGCTGCTGGGCTATGCGCTGGCGATCCGGTTCACGTTTTTCATTGCGCGCAGCCGTGGCTGACGCGTCTCATCAAGTCAGGAGCAAGGAATGAACAAGGTCAGAGTGGCGGTGAACGGGTACGGTGTGATCGGCAAGCGGGTGGCAGACGCGGTCGCGCTCCAGGAGGACATGGCACTTGCCGGCGTCGCAGACGTGGTGCACGACTATCGACTACAGGTCGCCGCGCAGCGCGGCTTCGCCATCCACGCGGCAACCTTTGAAGCTGAAGGAGCGATGCGCGCCGCAGGTCTTGCTTTGGCGGGCAATCTGGCAGAACTGCTCGCGAAGGCCGATGTCGTGGTCGACTGCACGCCCAAGAAAGTCGCTGCGGTCAACAAAGAGGTGTACGCCGCGGCCGGCGTGAAGTCGATCTTCCACGGTGGTGAGTCTCATGCGCTGACGGGGCACTCATTCGTCGCGCAAGCGAACTATGCGTCGGCCATCGGCCGCGAGTCCACTCGCGTGGTCTCCTGCAACACCACGTCCATCGTGCGAACGCTGGGGGCGCTGCGGACGGCCGGCCTGCTCAAGCGTGCACGCGGCACGCTCATCCGCCGCGCATCCGACCCCTGGGAAGCGCATGCTGAGGGCATCATTAACACCCTCGTGCCGGAGAAGGCGGTCCCCAGCCACCAGGGACCGGACGCGAGGACCGTGATCCCGGACCTGGATGTGGTAACGATCGCGGTCAAGGCGTCCCACAACAGCAGTCACCTGCACACCTGGTGGGTCGAACTGACGAGGCCGGCAACGCGCGACGAGGTGCTGGCGGCCTTCCGTGCGGCACCACGGATCGCGTTCGTGCGTTCCTCGGATGGCCTCGTGGCACTCAACAGTACGGTGGAGCTGATGTCCGATCTTGGCCGCCCGCGCGGCGACATGTGGGAGGTCGCCCTGTGGGAGGACGTCCTCGCGGTAGATGGCGACCAAGCGTACTACACCTACCAGGTCTTCAACCAGGCGATCGTGATTCCCGAAACCATCGATGCGATCCGCGCGCTGAGCGGCATCGAGTCCGATCCGTCAGCGTCAATCGCTCGGACGGATGCCGCACTCGGCTTGCGGCACGACTTCATCCACGACCGCGACTAGGCGTCGATTCACGCTTGGGCGGTACATTCTGCCGCTGGTGCCGCTGGTGCCTCGACGACCGTGCATCACAGCAGGTGCGATATCTCGTTCAACGGCTTTAGGCCTGAGCCGAATCTGCCGATCGCATCGCGATGCGCGCCAAGCTCGCTGTAGGGGAGGTAGCGAATTCCCAGCTCCGCCACCCGCGTGAATGCCGGCCGACGCAACTGGCTGCGGACATCCTCGCGGCGAGCGTCCGGCGCCACCAGGAACATCGATACGCCCGCTCCCAGTTCCGTTCCCAAGGCCAGGTCGAGCATGCGCACGATGCCGGAATAGATCGAGGTCGAGTGCTCGACCTCGAAGGCAGCGGCGACCTTCGAGCCGTCGGCCTCCACCCAAATGACGTCGATCAGGCGAACAGAGTCCAGACCGGCCCGGGCCTGCGCGGGGAGCTGCGTCAGACAGCCGTCTCCAAGGCGACCTCCCTGATAACTGCGCCCCTGATCGTTGGACGCAATCCAGACACCGTAGCCGAGCGACTTGCCCAGGTCGCGCAGCCATCCCTGAATTTCGGTGTGGGTCGCGTCGCTCTCGCGCTCCGCGGCCCAGCGTTTGTGGGCCGCGGCCGATTCCTCGCGCACCTTTTCGAGATCGGCCTCCCAGCCCTGGAGGGCGGCCGCATCGTCATCGCGCGGTGGCGCCGCGTACCGGCCCGAGCCGATGTCGAACAGCAGCCCAGCCAGTGCCCCCATGTCGTTCGACAACGCGTTGCGGTGCTGGGCATTGAGGCGAAGGCCGCCTTCGCGCATCGAGAGGTAGTGCTCCCACTTGCCGAGCTTGACGCTGCTGCCCGTGACCGCGTTGTAGCCCTTCACGATCGCGGTGTTGAACGGCATCACGATCGTGGGGTGAACGAAGTACAGGAGATTCGCCACGGCGGGGCCCAGACCCTTGATCTGACGAGCGTCGATCCGCCGTATTGCTTCGATCACTTCCTCTGCGCTGTTGCAGCAGTCGCAGGTGTGCAACAACCGGGCAAAGGCCTGTTGGTTGATTGCGTTCTCGTAGATGTCGGGAATGCGCAGCTTGGGCTTCCACAGGAATGCATGGTCTGCCCCCTTGAAGATTTGGCGCTGCTCGGCCACCGAGCCGACCACCGTTTCGAGCGAGGAACCGCGGAATGCGCTACCGAAGGTGCCCGCATCGATGTCCTTGACCACCTGCGCCAGGCCGCGGCGAATCGAGCGGAAGTTCTTCAGCCGTTCTTCCCAAAGGAACCAGGTGTTGTAGGTGCTCAGCGGATCGGCTTTCCAGTGACCGATGAGAGTTTCAAGCGCGTGGGACATGGTCTCGATAAATGGGCGGGCACAGGGTTCCAATTGGACCACGGCCTCGTACCGATCGGCGCCGGAAACGACGTTATTCTTGTCCCTATGGGGAGAACAGGGGAATCATGCCGAGACCATCACCGCCCGCGGGTCGCCGTGGCCTCCCACCGCGGCCAACTCCTCGGCGGTCAATATGCTCGCGGGATCGACGCCGAGCGCCTGCGCTGCCTCGGTCGCGACGTGCGCCCACGTGCAGCGGTTCGCGAACAGCATGCCGGCAACGTCGAGCGTCCCACCGCGCGCCTGGTAGCCCAGTGCACGGGTCTGCCGAGGCCCGGTATCGATGCGACGCAACAGGCCCAGCGTCGGCTCCGGCCGCATGTGCGAGACGATGACGCGCACCGCAGCGGTGTCCGGGAACAGCGAGCGCAATGCCGCGTCGCCCGCCACGAAAGCCCGCTCGCGCTCGTCGCGTGGCAGCCGGAAGCGGCCCGGCTCGAAGACGCAGGTGACTGCCGTCCGATGCCCGGCGTCGTCCAGCCGCCGCGCCGCGAGCAGCGCCTGCTGTAGCTGGTACGCACCGATGGCGACCAGCAAGACATCGGGTGCGTCGCAGGGCTTCACCACGCAGGCACCCTCATCGGCCAGACGCTGGGCCTGCTCGCCGCTCAGTTGGCTGGCGACGGCCCGCTTTGGAACGACCAGTGTCCAGAACTGGCCATGCGAGGCGTAGGCGGCTCGCAGCGCCGCGACGGCACTGTTGGCATCCACCGGGAACAACACACGTGCGGTGTCGGACATCTCGCCCAGCAGCGCCTCGGCCAGTGTCGGATCCTGATGGGACTGCTCGTTTTTGCCGTTCTCCCAGGTGTGGGATGTCGCCACCGTCACTACCGACAGCCAGCCCGGAGGCATGCCGGCCTCCGCCTGGTGGCGCGCGAACAGGATTTCCTGCCGCAGTGCACCCAGCATCTTCACGGCAAAGGCCTCGTAAGAAACAACGAGGTTGATGCCGCCCTTGTTGCCCAGCGCCGCACTGACCACCGCCTCTTCGTTGAGGGCCGTGATCACGGCGCCATCCACGGCTTCAGCCAAGCCCGGTTCGGGCGTGAAGACGCGGTGTTTGAGCAGGTCCAAGGTCTGGCCCATGCGGTTGCTGCGCAGCTCGTCGGGATTGCCGACGCGCGGGCGTAGTTGGGGATTGGCCTGGATGATGGCCGCGAAGGCTCCGTCGAGCGCACCCATCGGCGAGACATTGCCGAGGTCCGCGGCGTGCCACTGCGGCTCCGGGAACCTCGGTGCTGCGACATGGCGATGCGCCAGGGGATGGTCCCGCTCAAGGGGACGGCGCTGCACCTCATGCCGGCAGAGCAGGGCCAACGCTTCGTCGAGTTCGCCCGGTGGCACGAACAAGACGCGCGCGCCGTCATTGAACTGCTGCCGGGCAGTGAGATCGACACGGGGATTGCCCGCCAACGGCAGGTTGTGCGCGGCGTTGGTTCCGGCACCGGGAAAACCGAATCCTTTGGGCGCTTCGGCGATGGTGTAGTGAAGTGGCACCGGGTACTGAACGGTTCCACGCGAAACCCCCGTCGCGCAGGCCGCCAGCCGTTCCTCCATCGCGTGGATGGCCCAGGCGAATGCGGCGGGGTCGGTGCCGTCGATCTCCATAGGGTCGAAGCTGTTCAGCCGCAGATGCTGCTGGAACCATTCACGGCCGCCCTGCTGCTGCATGGTGCTGCGCTGCTCGATGCGACGGCCGTTGAGGATCATGAACGGAGCCACGAATCCACTGTCCTCGGCGCGCCACCAGCGCGGCGCCCAGTCGCTGCCGCGCTGCTCCTCGAATGCACCGTCGCTGAGGAACACCACCAGCCGTTCGCCGGGCAGGGGCATGTGCACGTACTGCAGTTCAGCGAAGCCGAGATAGCCCCCCTCGGACAGGCCGCCTGCCGTGTTCGGGCCGACGTGGCTGCCCAGCGGCGAGGCCGGGCGCCCCTGCGCGTCGATCGCGTAGCTGTAGAAGTCCCGAGCGAAGCGCGTAAGGCCGTTCTCGCTGCGGTCGTACCGCTCGGCGTGGCGCGGCGTCATGTTGCCCGCCAGCAGGTTGCAGGCGTCGATGCCCGCCACGCAATAGCCTTGACCCATCAGCCAGCCGCGTGTCAGGCCGCTGAGCGCGTTCGCGGCAAGGTAGCCGACATAGGCCGGCACGATGTTCAGTGATCCGCCGGTGTGGCCTTCAGGCGTCTCCTTGAAGTCCTTGGCCGCCATTTCCCGGCCGTCGGTATAGACCCGATCGGCATAGGTCATGTGAACCGTTAGCCACATCCCGGCCACGGCCAATCGGTCTGCGGCCCACAGCGTGCGGTAGATCGCGGATGTGTCGCTCGTCTTGCCTTCGGCGACCAGCACCTGTGCGAGTTCGTGGATTCGCAGCTGCGTGAGGTCGTTGTGGGCGATGGGGCCATGCCCGCGCGCCCAGCGCGCGAAATCGGGATCGGATTCGCGGAACAGTCGCGCGCGCTCGGCGACCCAGGGGAGGTTGTGATTCATTTTGAAGGTCCTTGGAACCGACCCGCAATGACGAGCGTCGGCGGGGTTGGGAACGCCGGCGTCTCGGATCGCCGGCGCAGAAACGAATGGCATGGCGCTCGGCACGTCAGACCTGCCTCGCATATAGCACCACGGCCACGGCCCACAGCAAGGCAGGCAGCAATAGCACCCAGCGGAAGTCCGAGTGGAGGACGAAGTCCATCGCACTCATCAGCCCGACCGTCACAAGCCCGGAGAACGCGACGGCCCAGCCGGTACCGCCTTGCCGCTCGCGCATGGCCATGCGCGCCAGGTGGACGATCAGTACGCACGCGCCCGTCATGAAGCCGCCCATCACCGTGAACACGATTCGCCGCCATGCCTCCAGACCGGGTGCCAATCCACGAAGCCGATCCAGCGGCACACTGATGAAGCGCGGATCCTCGGGCAGCAGCGCCGGCCGCAGGAACACGAAGTAGGCGCCCAGCCCGACGAGCCAGACGCCGCAGGCCATGAACAGCCACATGGAGGTGCGCGGTGCCTGCGTGCGCAGAGGCGCCACGACGCTGGGTCGGCAGGCGTCTCGGCGTGCTTGTCGGCGGCTCACGGCGTACCGCCCTGCGGCGACCGCGTCACTGCGGCCACGCGAAGCCGAACTGCGGATGGGGCGAACGCGGGTCTGCTGACCGTCCACCTCCACGCCCTCACATTGACCTGCATCGGGCAGAAGAATACAACTCGCGCAACCCGGTCAGCGGGCCTGCTCATCTTTCGCTCACCGTCATTGGCGTTCATGGGGTAGTACCCGAGTAAAGATCGCGGCGCGTCAAAGGAACGGGCCATCTTCCGTCGTCTCGTTTGGACGCTACGATCTGGTAGATCCCTGTGCCGCCCGCCTCGAATTCCAGCGCGCATGCCGCCATGTACAGGCGCCAGACGCGGAAGGTCACCTCATCGTCTTCCTGCAAGGCCTCCTCTCGGCGCACTTCGAGTCGCTGAACCCAATGACGCAACGTCAGCGCGTAGTGGGGTCGAAGACCTTCGACATCATGGATTTCGAAGCCGGACCGTTCCATCCCGAGCTGGATGTTGCTGACGCAGTCCAATTCGCCGTCAGGAAAGACATAGCGGTTGATGAACTCGGTCGCGACAGTTCGGTTCCAGCCCTCTTCGTCATGGGTGATCCCATGGTTGAGGAAGAGCCCGCCCGGCCGCAAAACACGCTGCACCACGGCGTAGTAGGCACTCAATACCTGCATTCTTACTGCTTCGCCTTCCGAGCATCAGACCTGCATGTTCATCACATCGGTGTAAGCCTGAACAATTCGGTTTCGGCTCTGCAGCGTGGCCTGAAATGCAATGTTCGACTTGACTCCTGCAAGCATCGTTTCTTCAAGACTGACAGTGGGGTTGTCGAAGGTGACCTCGCGGATCAGGCGCCCAGATTCACTTTGCAATTGGCTCGTGGTCGTTAATGCCTGCTTCATCGCGTCCAAAAATCCACCGTCCTGAACTATGGGTGCTTTGGACACCAACTTGCCCACCGGAATGACTGGCAGTAGTGCGCCAAGCGGGTTTGTGATGACGTTCATGGTGTGTCCATTGTCGAACTGACGGAGGTTATGAGGGGCCCTTTTTTGCGGGAGAAATAGACCAGCGATCGATACGAAATAGTAAGTTTCGCCAGCCGATCAAGAAGCCCTGCAACTGGTGCGTAAGCCGTTCAATTGCACGGCTATGGATAACAGAAACGTCATCTTGCCGACATTGCCGTGAGTTGCCGGTACGCGCAGTGGTGTGCACCGCAAAGCATGAAGGTTGGCAGGAACCACGCAAAGGGAGCGTGATCTACGGCAGTTGCGAAATCTCGAACACCAGTTTGGTGCTGGAGCCATAGCGGCTCATGGACGCGTGGTTCTGCTCCAGTTGGCTGTCGGGCAGATAACGGATCGGCAGCTCTGACAACCGGGAGCGCAGTGGAAGCGGCCACGGACGCGAGAAGCGCAGATGCGACGCTACGGGCTTGATGCCCTGCGCGCATGGCGCTCCAGCGTCAACTGGCGCGGCCCCTGGTGGAACCTCGGGGCCAGGCACATGGTCGCCGCACTGCCGCCCAAATACTTCACAGGCGTGGGGCTTGTATCGGTAGTTGACCATCCACCAACACCTCCAGCGTTTCACTTGAACCGCCGTAGGCGGAACCGCACGTACGGTGGTGTAAGAGGGGTGAGGGGTTACCCCTCACCCCGCTCGATCATGACAAAGATGTAATGAAGCCGTTATGCCTTTGACAGTTATTGGTTTGCACAATGACATAAGTCAAAAATGCATCACAAATCCATGAACAATCTCTGGCTTTCACGACCTACCTCAAGCCTCTGGCTGGGCGCCGCACTAATGGTGCCATCCCTGGCATTTGCACAGATGCCAGAGGTCGAAACCGCGAAGGTGGGCTACCTGCTCTCGTACCGATCAGCCCTCTCGGGTTACGAGGCCTACAAGGAGCAGTCCGTCCAGCCCTGGAAGGCGGCGAACGACAAGGTGGGTGAAATCGGCGGCTGGCGCGCCTATGCGAAAGAAATCAAGTCCGGCCAGCCCGGGTCCGCCAAGGACGCTGCTCCCGTCACCGACCCGCATTCTGGCCATCACGGGGGAGAAAAACCATGATGCGTTTGCGTGCCACTCACGCCAAACTCGCTCTATCTGCACTCGGACTGGCGGTGCTGACCGGCTGTGCCAGCGTCAGCCTGGAGCAGAACATCGGCCGCGTTAACGACGAGGCTGGTAACTTCACCGATGGGAAACTCGCCCTGGCTCGTACCCAGGAGGAGCGCGACCAGCGAGCGCAGGCCGCTCAAACCTTGCTGGCGGAGACCCTAAATCAGAAAGATGCCGTCCAGTTGGCCTTGGTGAACAGCCCATCCCTGCAGACCCTGCTGGCGCAGGGTTGGGGGGAGTCAGCGGACGCCGCGCAGGTAGGCCGGATTGCCAATCCCATCTTCAGTTTTGAGCGCATGACGGCCGGCGCCGAGCTGGACTTGGGGCGTGCGCTCTCCTTTGGCCTGTTGGATCTGCTGACCTTGCCGTCCCGCTATGGCGTCGCCACCAGGAGAATCGAGCAGTCTCAGCTGCGTTTGACCAGCGACGTGGTGGACCAGGTCACGCGCGTGCGCCAGGCCTGGGTGCGCGCCGTAGCGGCGCAGCAATCGCTCAAGTATGCCAAGCAGGTCTATGAAAGTGCAGAGGCCGGAGCCGAACTGGCCAAACGCATGCAGAGCGTGGGTAACTTCAACCGCATCACCCGCGCACGCGAGCAGGCTTTTTATGCCGATGCCGCCACCCGCCTGAGCACGGCCCAGCACCAGGTCACGGCCAGCCGGGAAGAACTGGTACGTTTGCTGGGGCTGGATGAAAGCCAGGCGCAGGCGCTCAAGCTTCCGGAACGTCTACCTGATCTCCCCATGCAAGCACTGGATCCGCAGGCGGTTGGCTCGCTCGCTACCAAGGCACGCCTGGACATCCGCCTGGCGCAGACCGCGCTGGATGGCGCGGCCAAGGCCCAAGGCCTGAACATGGTGACCAGCTTCACCGATATCGAACTCACCGGGCGTCGCAACACGACCTTTGACAACGCTGAGGGCACTCGTTCTACTGCGCGCGGCTGGGAAATCGCCGTACGCCTTCCGATCTTCGATTGGGGCGGGATACAGCGTGATGCGATGAACGCACGGACCTTGGCCGCAGCCAACCAGCTCGAAGCCACCGTGCGCGCAGCAGGCTCCAGCCTGCGGGAAAGCTACTCGGCCTACCGCACGGCCTACGACGTGGCCCGTCACCACCGCGATGAAGTCGTGCCGCTGCGCAAGGTGATCTCGGAGGAAAACCAGCTTCGCTACAACGGCATGCTGATCAGCGTTTTCGAGCTGCTGGCCGATGCGCGCGATCAGGTCAGCGCCGTCTCCGCTGCCATCGACGCACAGCAGCAGTTCTGGCTGGCCGACGCCGCCATGCAGGCGTCCGTGATCGGACGCCCCACGAGCACCAGTCTGTCCGTCGCATCCAGTGCACCCGGCGGCGGCGACGCCGGCCATTGAAGCAAAGAACATCATCATGACATCCAGACGAGATTTTTTTAAGTTTGCCGGCATCGCAGGTGGCGCTGTTGCGGCGAGCTCGGTCAGCCGTGTGGCCATGGCGGCATTGCCCGAGCCGGTGATCCAGACCAGCCCGAACACCATGGCGCCGCTGGTGCCCAACTCGGGGCGGCCCTACAACCCGGTGGTCACACTTAACGGCTGGACACTGCCGTGGCGGATGAATCAGGGCGTCAAAGAGTTCCACCTGGTCGCCGAGCCTGTGGTGCGCGAGATGGCGCCCGGCATGAAGGCCCATCTGTGGGGCTACAACGGTCAGAGCCCCGGCCCCACGATCGAAGTGGTCGAAGGCGACCGCGTGCGCATATTCGTCACCAACAAATTGCCCGAGCACACCAGCATCCACTGGCATGGACAGCGTTTGCCCAATGGCATGGACGGTGTGGCGGGATTGAACCAGCCCGCAATCCAGTCGGGCAAGACCTTCGTCTACGAGTTCGTCGCACGCCGGCCAGGCACGTTCATGTACCACCCGCATGCGGACGAGATGGTGCAGATGGCCATGGGCATGATGGGCTTCTGGGTCACGCACCCGAAGGACAAGCATCCCTTGATCGACGTGGTGCAGAGAGACTTCTGCTTCCTGCTGAGCGCCTACGACATCGAGCCTGGCGCTGCGACCCCCAGGGTTGCAGAGATGACGAACTTCAATCTGTGGACATGGAACAGCCGTGTCTTTCCTGGTATCGACTCTCTGAACGTGCGTCTCAACGACAAGGTGCGCATCCGCATGGGCAACCTCACCATGACCAATCACCCGATGCACGTGCATGGCCACGAATTCGTGGTCACTGGCACCGATGGCGGCCCGACGCCCAAAAGCACGCGCTGGCATGAAGTAACCACCGACGTGGCCGTGGGGCAAATGCGCCAGATCGAATTCGTCGCCGACGAGGAGGGCGACTGGGCCTTCCACTGCCACAAGAGCCACCACACCATGAACGCAATGGGGCACGACATTCCCACCATGATTGGCGTGGATCACAGCGGCCTTGCCAAGAAAGTCAACAAGCTGATCCCGGACTACATGGTCATGGGCGAGCGCGGCATGGCCGACATGACGGAGATGGAAATGCCGATTCCCGACAACACCATCCCGATGATGACCGGCCAGGGGCCGTTCGGCTCGGTGGAGATGGGTGGCATGTTCAGCGTGCTCAAGGTGCGCCGCGACCAGAAGCCGGGCGACTACAAGGATCCGGGCTGGTACAAGCATCCCGCAGGCACGGTGGCGCATGAGTACACCGGCCCCATGGCCGAGCCCGCACGCTTCAGCGCCGAGGGCGGCCAGTCCATGCCGCGTGTGCGCAAGCCAGCAACGCCGACCGAAGTCAAGGTGCGCAAGCCCACTTCGCATGGCGAGCATTGAGGTTTCCCTTCAGTTATCAACGAGAGTCCATCCATGAAATTCACGCGATCCACTATTTCTCAATTCTTCGCTATGGCTGCACTGGCCACGTCCGGGGTAGCCTTCGCCAGCGGCACTCATGCAGGTGGCCACGGTGACGGGGGTGAAACAGCCATTGGCAAACCCGGCGTTGCCGCCAAGGCCGGTCGCATCATTACCATCGAAATGAGCGACAACATGCGTTACACGCCGTCGAACATTCAGGTCAAACAGGGCGAAACCGTGCGCTTCGTTGTCAAGAACGTCGGCCAGGTCAAGCACGAACTCAGCCTGGGCACCGAGAAGGAACTGCTGGAGCATTTGGAGCAGATGAAGAAGTTCCCGGACATGGAGCACGACGAACCCGGCAAGGTCACGCTCGCACCGGGCAAGCAGGGTGAAATCGTCTGGCAGTTCACCAAGGCGGGCGCCGTGAACTTCGCCTGCCTGATGCCTGGCCACTATGAGGCCGGCATGAAGGGCGCTATCCAGGTGGGCCGCAAGTGATGGTCTGAAGCGCCCACCACAGCTGGCCCAGCCATGGCCGGGCCAGACCATAGATACATCCATTTACCCAGAGGTCACCATGAACACCATCCAACGTCTGCTCACCATCTCCGCCCTCGCCATGAGCGCTGCCCTGCCGCTGGCGGGCCATGCCCAGGTCAGTCCCAATTCAGGCCAGACTTCGGCCCCCGCACCCGCATCCATGACCGATGGCGAGGTCAAGAAGGTCGATTTGGACAATGGCAAGATCACCCTCAAGCACGGGGACATCAAGAACCTGGACATGCCCGGAATGACCATGGTCTTTACCGTCCGCGACAAGGGCCAACTCGCCAACCTCAAGCCCGGCGTCAAGGTGCAATTCATGGTCGTCCAGGAAGGCGGGAAGATGATCGTCACCGACATCCAGCTCGTGCGCTGAGAAAATTCACAATCGCGCCATCTCGTCGGGCGCGGCAGCCCTAGTCAGCCCCTCCACCACAAGGAGGAGGCATCATGTTTCACATTCGCCATACCCTGATCGGCCTCTGTGTCGCCGCCGCCTCCGTGGGCGTGCTGGCGCACGGCTCCGACGAGCACAAGGACCAGGCTTGCTGAAACCGAAAGGGATCACCACGCGGAGAGCTCTTGGAGGCCAATGCTGCCCAGACCCGGTTGGCGGCGGAACTGGACGGTGCATGGGCCGCTATGGCCGAAAGCGCCAGGGTCAACCAGGCGCAAGGTGCTGAGCTGCAGCAAGTCCTTCAGGCGGTGGCGCAGCACAAGGCTGAAGCGGAAACTCTGCGCACGTTGGTCGCACAGTTCAGGCCACCGCAGAAGTCCGCTCGCCGAAAGCGGGCCAACGAGGCGCCAGAAGGTCAATGAATAGCGCCCAGCCATTGACGGTTGATGACGCTACACAGGTCTTGGCGATTAGCGTCATTTTGAAATATAAAACTTATTCTTAATAAGAAAAAGCTTATAAATTAAAACTGGTCGTATCCTGGCTTGCCCGCTGGAGGGGAAACTCTTCATTGCCAAGTGATCTCGTGCGAAGTTTGACTACGCCTTATAGAAAAACCCTGTGACGGACTTCACAGATTGCTCGCACGCCTGCGAGAGAACAGTAGCGGCATCCCAAGGCATGCAAGCATTTCTTGCTTCGCGAGGTAAGCTTCACCTCCTGACCCATAGCAATCAATGCCAGTCGTAGTTTCACTACCTTCTCGGAGAGCAGCCCATCATGAGCACTCAAACCCATTGGGAATTGGTCTACGGAACCAAATCACCGGAAACGGTGAGTTGGTATGCACCGCATCTCCTGCAGTCCCTGCAGTATGTCCGCACGGCTGCTGGTTCTAAGCAGGCGTCCATCATCGACGTGGGCGGGGGCGAGTCCACGCTGGTCGATGACCTCCTGACCGATGGCTACGGGAACATCACGGTTCTGGATCTGTCCCACACGGCGCTGGAGGTCACGCAACAACGCCTGGGGCCCAAGGCCGCCGATGTAGCTTGGCTGGCGGCGGACATTCTGGAGGTGGAGTTGCCTGCGGCTTCGGTGGATGTGTGGCACGACCGCGCGGTGTTCCACTTTCTGACCACTGACGAGCAGCGTGAGCGCTACGTGGCGCAGGTGGTGCATGCCCTGAGGCCCGGTGGGTTTGCCATTGTTGGCACCTTCGGGCCACAGGGGCCTGAGAAGTGCAGCGGCCTGGCCGTTTCACGCTATGCGCCCCAGGAACTGCACGGCAAGTTCGGAGTACCCTTCGAGCTGATCGAAAGCCATACCGAGATCCACACCACCCCTTGGGGCGCACCGCAGCAGTTTGTCTACTGCTTCTGCCGCCACCACGCGCAGTAGGCGCCATCAGGCCCTGAGATCGCCACGCATCGCGCGTACCGTTTGATCGTCCTTATGTCACTCGATATTGCCCCGGATACCAGCCTTTCCGTACAGGCAGCGACTCGTGGCAGATGCCTGGAAGTCTTTCGGGCCTTCCGGAAACTGGGGTTGACCTCCTTCGGCTGGCCAGTAGCACACCTTGGCTATTTCCGCGCCGAGTTCGTCGAGCGCAGGCAATGGCTTGATGAGAAGAGCTATTCCGACCTAGTGGCTCAGTGCCAGTTCCTGCCAGGGCCCGCGAGCAGCCAGATCGGGATCGCGCACTGGGCCTGGGGCACGCTGGCAGGCTGGGTGGCGTTGGTGGCATGGATAGACTCCACCTTGCCGCCGGCCATCGTGCTCATCCTGCTTGCTTTTGGGATGGCCTGATGGTCCGAGTTCGCTAATTCGGGCGCAGTCCATGGCCTGAAGGTGGCCGCAGTTGCTGTCGTCGCGCAGGCAGTGTGGGGTATGGGCAAATCCCTGTGTCCAGATCGTTTGCGCGCCGGGATGGCAGCTGCTGCAGCCCTGATCATGTTGGCGATTCACTCTACCGTGGGTCAGGCCGCCGCAATGGCTCCCGGCGCTTTACGGTTGGCCTTTTCGCGACGGCGATGCGCCATGCCATAGAGCATGGGAAGTACCAGCAGCGTCAATGCGGTGGAGGACAAAATGCCCCCGATCACCACCGTAGCCAGCGGCCGCTGCACTTCTGCACCCGTTCCGACAGCAATGGCCATGGGTACGAAACCCAGGGACGCCACCAGCGCGGTCATGAGTACAGGTCGCAGTCGCGTCAACGACCCCTCGCGGATGGCCGAATCCAGTGTCATTCCGTCCTCTCGCAGGCTTCGGATGTAGGAAATCATCACAAGTCCGTTAAGCACGGCGACACCGGACAAGGCGATGAAGCCCACCCCTGCAGAGATTGACAGAGGGATGTCACGCAACCACAGCGCTACAACGCCACCGGTAAGGGCGAACGGTATGCCGGTGAACACCAGCAAGCCATCCTTGGCATTGCCGAACATCACAAACAGCAAGGTGAACACCAGCAGCAATGCGACAGGTACGACAATCTGCAGCCGCTTGGAGGCAGACTGGAGTTGCTCGAACGTGCCGCCCCATTGCGTCCAGTAGCCGCTCGGTATTTCCACCTGCTGTGCCAGCTTGGTCTGGGCCTCGGCCACGAAGCTGCCGATGTCCCGTCCGCGCACGTTTGCAGTCACCACTACACGCCGTTTGCCATCTTCGCGGCTGATCTGGTTGGGACCAGGCGCAGAGATGATGGCAGCCACGTCCGACAGGCGGACAAAGCCGCGTGTACTGGAGCCTTCAGCGACCGGCAGGCGGACCGGGAGACGCTCAATGGCTTCGATGTCGCTGCGAAGAATGTCAGGCAGGCGCACCAGAATGTCGAATTGGCGATCGCCTTCAAAGACGCGCCCAGCCTCCTGCCCACCCAGAGCGGCGGACACGCTGTCCTGTACATCGGCCACGTTCAGGCCGAGGCGAGCGGTACCTTCCCGGTCGATCTTGATGGTCAGCATCGGCAGCCCGGTGGTCTGCTCCACCTTGACGTCCGCAGCACCTGCGATGCCTTCAAGCACCTGGGAGATCCGTTCGGCGCTTTCGTTCATCTGGTCCATATCATCGCCAAACACCTTGACCGCCACATCGCTGCGCACGCCGGAGATGAGTTCATTGAAGCGCATCTGGATCGGCTGTGTGAACTCGTAGTTGTTGCCCGGCACTTTGGCGACCGCTGCCTGCATTGCTGCGACGAGGTCTGCCTTGGTCCGCTTCGGATCCGGCCACTGGTCGCGCGGCTTGAGCATGACGAAGTTGTCGGCCACGTTGGGCGGCATGGGGTCCGTTGCAATCTCGGCGGTTCCGAGCTTCGCAAACACCGCATCCACCTCGGGAAACTCCTTGATCGTCTTTTCCAGCTGAATCTGCATGCCAATGGCCTGCGTCAGGCTGGTCCCCGGGATGCGAAGTGCGTGCAACGCAACATCACCTTCATCCAGATTGGGGACGAACTCGCTGCCCATGCGTGTCACCAGCAGCCCGGACAGTAGGACGCAGGCCGCTGCTGCCGTGAGCACCAGTGGCTTTCTGTCCATCACCCAGTCGAAGGTGGGTGCATATCCGCGCTTGGCCCAGAGCATCAACCGACTTTCGGTTTCGCTCACCTTGGAGCCGATGAAAAGCGCGACCGCAGCAGGAATGAACGTGACCGACAGGATCATGGCGCCCAGCAGTGCAATGACCACCGTGAAGGCCATGGGGTGGAACATCTTGCCTTCCACCCCGGTGAGCGCAAAGATGGGGAGGTAGACCACCATGATGATGAGCTGACCGAACATCAACGCCCGCCGAGATTCCTTGGCAGCGGAAAACACTTCGTGGAATCGCTCGTTGCGTGTCAGAGGCCTGCCTGCGGCGGCCTGCGCGTGCGAGAGCCGCCGTATGCAGTTCTCGACGATTACCACTGCACCGTCGATGATGATGCCAAAATCCAGCGCCCCTAAACTCATCAGGTTGGCGCTGACCTTGTTGCTCACCATCCCGGTGAACGTGAACAACATCGCCAGGGGGATCACCAGCGCGGTGATGATGGCTGCTCGGATGTTCCCCAAGAAAAGGAACAGGATCGCGATCACCAGCAACGCACCTTCCAGCAGGTTCTTCTTGACGGTCGCAATGGCTTTGTCCACCAACACGGTACGGTCGTACACCGTCTTGGCAATGACCCCCTTGGGCAGGCTCTTGTTGATCGCCTTGAGACGCTGGTCCACCGCTGTGGACACGTCGCGGCTGTTTTCACCGATCAGCATGAAGACGGTACCGAGAACAACCTCCTGGCCGTTCTCGGTGGCCGCTCCAGTGCGCAGCTCCTTGCCCAGGATGACATCCGCGACATCACGGATACGGACAGGCACACCCTTGGTGGTTGCGATCACCACGTTCTGGATGTCTCCTATTGAACTCACCTGGCCCGGCGCACGTATCAGGTATTGCTCGCCACTGCGCTCGATATAGCCTGCGCCCACGTTGGCGTTGTTGCGCTCCAATGCAGTGACCAGGTCTGCGATCGTCAGTCCGTGAGCCACCAGCTTGTCTGGCCACGGTGCCACCTGGAACTCCTTGGCATACCCGCCGATGGTGTTGATTTCGGTGACACCCGGAACGGTGCGCAGTTGCGGTTTGATGATCCAGTCCTGGATCTCCCTCAGATCCATGGGGGTGTATTCGCCGCCATTGGGCTTGCGCGCACCCGGCTCGGCTTCAACCGTCCACATGTAGATTTCGCCCAGGCCGGTGGAAATGGGTCCCAGCGAAGGCGTCAGCCCTGCAGGGAGTCGGCCACGCGCTTCCTGAATGCGCTCGCTCACCAACTGGCGCGCGAAATACAGATCGGTCCCCTCCTTGAAGACGACGGTCACCTGCGACAAGCCGTAACGTGAGATGGAGCGTGTCTGCTCCAGCTTGGGCAGGCCCGCCATGGCGGTCTCGATGGGAAAGGTGACGCGCTGCTCCGATTCCAGCGGTGAATAGCCGGGGGCCTCGGTATTAATCTGTACCTGCACATTGGTAATGTCTGGTACAGCGTCGATGGGGAGCTTCTGGTAGCTGAAAACGCCGAGCGCGGCCATTCCCAGAACCGCCAGGAGCACAAGCCATCGCTGATCGATGGCAAAGCGGATGATGCGTTCAAACATCGTGGTGTCCCTTAGAGCGCGGCATCGGCGCGTTCACCCGTGCGAGTGCGCACGACATCGATGAGTTCGACCACGCCAATCACGCCGTCGCCGCTCTGGCCCGTACGTGCCGCATTGGCAATGGCGTCCACAATTCCTGGGGCGTCTGCGTCCTTGCAAAAGACGATTAGCACCAGCTCTTGGTGGCTATCGGGATTCCACTCATCGTTGTCGAAACGGTGGTTTTGACCGTGGCCTCGCGCATGACCCTGCGCCGAAAATACTGTGAACCCCGGGAGATGGGGTAGCGCGTGCAGTGCCGCTTCCACGGCGTCAAGGCGGTGCGGCCGGATGATGGCGGTGATCTGTTTCATGTGCATCTCCTTCATCAGTGGTCGTGGCTGGCGCCGGCTTTGCCCAGCTCAGCTTTGACAACGAAACTATTGGTGGCTGCGTAGCGGTCTCCGGCCTTGAGGCCACCTTTCACTTCCACCATGCGACCGTCGCTGCGTCCCAGCTCCAGGGGCCGCGCCTCCAGGCTCTCGCCATAGCGGCCGAACACCACCTTCCAGTCGCGCAGGTCCTGCACCGCCTGCACGGAAACCGCAACCGGCACTTCCTTCTCTTCCAGCAGCACTTCCACCGTGACGGGCAGGCCGGGCCTCCACAGCCCCTTGGGATTGGGCAGCGTGGTGCGTACCATCGCGCTGCGCGTTTGCTCGCCGACGAGGGCGCTGATGTAGTTCACCCTGCTCGTAGCCGTGGCTTCGAATGCATTGGCCCGCACGTGTGTTGGCTGGCCCACGGCCACCCCTCCGAGGTCCTGGACAGACACCGGAGCCTCCACCCAGACAGAAGCCAAGTCCGATACCGTGAAGACAGCACTGTCCTCCTTGACGGCTTCGCCCAGCGAGATGCGCTTCTCTGTCACGACGCCGTCAATGGGTGAGCGCAACTCGTACCGCGCGAGACTACCGCTTGCCGCTGCGCCGCCCAGGGACGCTGACTTGCTCTGTGCGCTCTGCACGGCAATTGCCGCTTCCTGCATCGCGGACCGGGCGCTGAGCATGTCCTGCTCAGCGGTGATTTTTTCTTCCCAGAGCTTCTTCTCGCGTTCGTAGGTAATCCGTGCGAGGGACAGGCGCTGCTGTGCGGCCAGCAACTCGGCGCGCTGGTCTGCCAGCACCTGGCTGCTGAGAACGGCCATCACCTGGCCTTTGAGCACCGTATCTCCCGCACTGACCAGTACCTGCTCAACGAGCCCGGCCAGGCGCGGGACGATCTGCACGGTCCGGTCGCTGTTGTATTTGACCTCGCCCAGGAGGCGCAGGGTGGTACCGATCTTGGCTGGGCCTGCCACTCCCAGTTCCACGCCTGCTGATTTGAGCTGATCGTCCGACATAGCAATCCGAGCCTCCACCTGCCCGTAGCCCAGCTCGTGGGTTTTTCCTGCATAGGTGGCAGCAACCTTGATCTCGAACGAGTGGGGTTCTTCCACCACTGCGTCTCCAAGCAGGTAGTCCTTCTCTTTGCGGAACGTGAAGGCCTGCGGGGACTGCCCAAGCCGCAGCAAGTTCAGCTGGATCTGGCTTTGGGCGGGATCGATGGGTTTGCCGCCCAGGTAGGTGTACAGCCGAAACTGAGGCTCGACCCCAGTCTCGAAGATGGTGACTTCTACGGCGTAGGCACCGGATTTCAGGAGCTTTCCTCCGTGGGGGCCCTTCGCGGGCTTTTCGGCTTCGGCGTGCTTGTCGTCATCCTTGTGTGCCTCGCCAGTTTCTGCTTCCTGGTGGCCGTGCTCGTCACCACCACTGGAACTCTTCTTTCCGCTGACGATGAAGACCCCGAGAACGAGGGTAACGATCAGGACGGCCGCGATGGCCAGCCATTGCTTCTTGGGTTTGGTGTTCATGAATGTGCTCCAGAGTTCAACGCGCACGGGTCAGCGCGTCAGTTCCCAAAATTCGGTTGAGTTCAGCGTTTGCGCGATGGGCCTCGGCAAGGGCTTTCAAGTACTGACTGCGCGCCTGGAGCAATGTGCGCTGGGCGTCCAGGGCTTCCAAGAAACTGAACTTGCCCAGCTCGAACCCCTTGGTGGCCGCGTCATAGGCAGACTGGGCGCCTGGAACAACATCCGCCGCGAGCGACTGTGCTTCCGCGCGGGCACTGGACAGGCGTTCTCGCGCCTGGATCGCCTCACTTTCCAGCTGCACGCGCGTGGATGCGAGTTCCAAGCGCGCTTTGTCTTCGCGCTTGAGGGCTTCCAGGATGTTGCCTTCGTTGCGATCGAACAAGGGCAGGGGGATCGACAGCCCGATGACCGCCTGGGTACGGCCTTGCTCCTGATCGCGTTTGGCGCCCAGGCTGACCGTGATGTCCGAGATGCGCCGCGCGTTCTCCACGGCGGTAAGTGCCTTGCGGCGTCGAACCTCCATTTCTGCGCGCTGCAGCGCGGGGGATCGATCAAGCTGTGCCTGAAACCCCTCATAGTTCTGGATCGGAGGCAAATCGTCGAGCCGCCCCTCCAGCACAAGGGGCCCCAGGGGACTGCCCATCGCGCTGGCAAGACGCGCACGGGCGGCACTGGATTCCGAGCGTACTTGCGCCAGCTCGATGCGCACATTGGCCTCGGAAACGTTGGCCTTGGTTTCTTCGACGGGAGACAATTTGCCCGCCTTCACGCGCTGCGATGTCGCCAGGCTTGACCTCTGGGACAGCTCCAGCGCCGTCTCGGACAGACGCAAGCGCTCCTGGATGATGAGCACGTCAAAGAATGCCGTCACCACCGCTGCGGCAATGGCATGGCGGCGCGCAGACAGGTCTGCCCGGGCTAGCTCGGCGGCACTCTCGACCGCCGTCATGCGCGCCTGCCGCTTCCCGCCCAGTTCAATCGGCTGATTGATCTGCACCGTGGTCGTACGCGATGGGCTTTTGGTGCCCTCCTGCGTGAACGCCAGTTCGGGATTGGGGCGCGCACGGGCCTGCAGGCTCGCACCGCCAAGCGCATCCACTTCTGCATTGGCAACGGCCAGTTCGGGATGGTGCGCCAGCGCCTGCTCTACAGCCTTCCGCAAAGAGAGTTGCCCTACGCCCAAGCTCGACCGCTCAGGTGCTTGGGCTGCTGGAGGTGCAGATAAAGGGGGTGTGCCCTGGGCAAATGCCACGGGCACAAGAAAGGCCGCGCCCATGAACGGCAACAAAAGGTATCGCATCGAATTCTCCGCTGATCACTGAAACAGGAGGAATTCGGCGAGATGGCGGGCGGCGCTCGCCCCCTTGCTAGGTCAAGAAGCGTTTAAACGTGCCCAAGTCCTTCCCGCCGAAGAAATTCGGCGAGAACCTTAGGGGGGCGTTCGAGTCCTAGCGCGGTTGCTGTGGCGAAATCTACGCTCAACTCAGGTGGGGATGCGGATGCCGTGCCTACGATGAACGGCTGCAAGAAGAGTGAGGGGAATGGGTAGACGCCCGGCAGATGGTGGTGATCCACGTTCACTGTGCCACTGCGGTTTTCTGCATCAAGGGAGGCGTGATTGGTCTCTGGCTCGGCGGGTGCCACTTCCACGTGTTCCGCCTCGTGGTGGCCCCAATGAGACGAGCCTTCCAAAGGTTCATGCATGCAGGTAGCTGCCACCGCGCTCCAGGAAAACTGGAAGGGCAGCAGCACCATCAGGCAAATGAGGAAGGCGCGGCGCATCAGGGCAAGTGTACCTGTCGGCGATCACTGCATTTCAATGTTCAGCCGCCTGCGCCGTACATTTCCTGCAAGCGCTGCCTTTCGGCAGCGGACATGCTCAAGTACTCTTGCTGGACTTGGTTACGGGTTTTGGCTGGGCCAGTTGCCTCGACGGGCAGAGCACCGCCTCGCTGGAGGATTGCCAGCGTGCCATCCTTGCGGGCGACGGCTGCTGACTGAAACACATCGTCCCGAGACATCGAACTCTGGAAATGGTCGGTATAGGTGGTAAATCTCACTTCGCCATTTGCGGGATGGTAGAAGGAAGATGCGGATGCGAGGCCCGGAGCCGCGATGGCAAAGGCGATCAGGGAAACGCGAGAGGTTTGCGGATGATCATGGTATTGGCCCTTGATTGAGGTGAGCCATCGGCGACTTGCGTAGGCGATGCCTTACGACATGCGGCGAACTTTAAAAGTTTCATCGCGACAAGGCGCCAACAGCCAAATGACAAATTCGTAATCTACGAGTTCCCCTCATTCTTCGAAAATGGATCCATGAAAATTCTTCTCATTGAAGACGAGGTCAACCTCGCCGAGTACCTTCGCAAGGGCCTCGGCGAGGTTGGCTACGTGGTGGACGTAGCCCACAACGGCGTGGATGGTTTGCACATGGCGCTCGAAGGCGCGCACGACCTGCTGGTGCTGGACGCGATGCTCCCGGGGATCGATGGCTTCAGCCTCCTCTCCGCTTTTCGGAAATCCAGACAGACACCCGTCTTGATGCTGACGGCCCGGATCAGCGTTGAGGACCGGGTGCTGGGACTACAAACAGGTGCGGACGATTACCTGGTAAAACCCTTCGCGTTTTCGGAACTGAACGCACGTATTCAGGTGCTGCTCAGGCGTACCCATGGAGCGCACGATGCGGTAGAGCCTACACAACTGCGCCTTTCCGATCTCGAACTCGACCTAGTACATCGTTTCCGCAAAAGCTTTACGTTTCAGCCATTTGGAAGTCGAAGCTCTTCCATTGGAAGCGAACGGGTTGGGCATTCATCTCGTCGATGCCTTTGAGGATGCGCAGCTTGAGTTCGTC
>NZ_QOZT01000099.1:0-12239 GCF_003345135.1 Acidovorax sp. BoFeN1 | reverse complement strand
GTGGTGTTGTTCATGCGGTGGGGGTCTGGCAAGGCAAAGGGTGCGGCCGCCGGGCGGTGCGGCATTCTCTTGCGCCACGGCTGCAACGAAAAGGCGGGCAACGCCGTGATCTTAGTGCGCCAACCATCTGCCCCCCGCCCATGTGCTCAATCTGAGCAGCACATGGCGCCCGTGAGAGAGGGCTGGTGCAGGAGCCCTCGACAGGCGCCAAGCTCCGCGGCCCCCAGGCGCGCTGCCCCGGGGCGATAAACTTTGCCCATGCAAGTCGCCCTGGCCCAACTTTCCCAACATCTTCAACGTGGCCTGTCGGCGCTGTACGTGCTGCACGGCGACGAGCCGCTGCTGCAGCAGGAGGCGGCCGATGCGATTCGCACCACGGCCCGCGCCCAGGGCTATACCGAGCGCAGCTCGTACACCGTGGCGGGCGCCCACTTCGACTGGAGCGCGGTGCTGGCCGCAGGCGGCAGTTTGAGCCTGTTTGCCGACAAGCAGATCGTCGAAATCCGCATCCCCTCGGGCAAGCCAGGCAAAGAAGGCAGCGTGGCACTGCAGCAGTTGGCTGAATCGGCGCGGGGCAACGACAGCACGCTCACGCTGGTGATGCTGCCGCGCCTGGACAAAGCCACGCGCACCGGCGCATGGTTTACGGCGCTCGAATCCTGCGGCACCTCGGTCCAGATCGACCCCATCGAGCGCGGCGCACTGCCGCAGTGGATTGCCCAGCGCCTGGCCGCACAGGGCCAGCGCGTGGCAGCGGGCGAGGAGGGGCAGCGCACCTTGCAGTTTTTTGCCGACCGGGTGGAGGGCAACTTGCTGGCCGCCCACCAGGAGATCCAGAAGCTGGCACTGCTGCACCCGGCGGGCGAACTGTCGCTGGCCCAGGTGGAGGCCGCCGTGCTCAACGTGGCGCGTTACGACGTGTTCAAGCTGTCCGAGGCGGTGCTGGCTGGGCAAATGGCACGCGTGCAGCGCATGCTCGACGGCCTGCAGGCCGAGGGCGAAGCAGAGGTGCTGGTGCACTGGGCGCTGTCCGAAGATATTCGGGCGCTCAAGCGGGTGAAAGACGCCATGAATGCGGGGCGCCCGCTGCCCATGGCTTTGCGCGAAAACCGCGTGTGGGGGGCCAAGGAGCGACTGTTCGAACGCATCCTGCCCAAGGCCAGCGACGCCGCACTGGCCCAGCTGCTGCAATCGGCCCACACGGTGGATGGCATCGTCAAGGGCCTGAAAGTGCCCGACTGGCCCACCAATGGCTGGCAGGCCCTGCAGCGGCTGGCGCTGCAGTTGGGTCGCGTCTGCGCGGGCTTGCCCCGGCGCGGATAAGGCGCGCCCAGGGGCTGCTTTTGCGCAGCGCGGGCAGATTATTTGTCGTCGAGGACGAAGGTGACCTGCATGTTCACCCGGTAACTGACGATGCGGCCGCCCTCGATGGACACCTTCTGTTCCTTGATCCATGCGCCGCGCACGTTGGCGATGGTGTCGCAGGCGCGGGCAATGCCCTGGTTGATGGCATCTTCAAAGCTGGTGGTGCTGGAAGCACTGACTTCAATGACTTTTGCGACGCTCATGGCGGTCTCCGGTAGGTGGGGAAGCGCTCATGCTAGGAGGGGTGCTAGCACGCCGGTGTCGGACAAACGCGCCTGCTGCCGTAGTCGGCGGGTCGGTTTGGCGCTCTCCGTGGCAAGGGCAGCAGGGCGCTGGGGATTCGGCAGGGGCGCATCTGCGGCAAAATCGCGCCATGAATGCCCTCAACGTCACCGAATACACCCACACCCTCGGTTTACAGGCAAAAACGGCCTCAGCCCTTATGGCGCGTGCGCCAGCAGCTATTAAAAACAAAGCACTCAAGGCGCTTGCCCGGCTGCTGCGTGAAAGCACGGCCGCCCTGCAGATCGACAACGCCCGCGATCTGGAGCGCGCCCGCGCCGCCGGCCTGGCCGAGCCCATGGTGGATCGCCTGCAGCTCAGCCCCAAGGTGCTGGAAACCTGCGCCCAAGGCTGCGAGCAGCTGGCCGCCATGCCCGACGTCATTGGCGAAATCATGGGCATGAAGCAGCAACCCAGCGGTATTCGCGTGGGCCAGATGCGCGTGCCCATCGGCGTGTTCGGCATGATCTACGAGAGCCGGCCCAATGTGACCATCGAGGCCGCCAGCCTCAGCATCAAGAGCGGCAACGCCTGCATCCTGCGCGGCGGCTCCGAGGCGATCGAATCGAACAAGGCACTGGCCAGGCTGGTGCAGCAAGCGCTGGCCGAGGCCGGTCTGTCGCAAGATGCGGTGCAACTGGTGCAGACCACCGACCGCGAGGCCGTGGGCCAGCTCATTGCCATGCCGCAGTATGTGGATGTGATCATTCCGCGCGGCGGCAAGGGCCTCATCGAGCGCATCAGCCGCGATGCCAAGGTGCCCGTCATCAAGCACCTCGATGGCAACTGCCACACCTATGTGGACGACCCCTGCGACATCGCCATGGCGGTGAAGGTGGCCGACAACGCCAAGACCAGCAAATACAGCCCCTGCAACGCGAGCGAAGGCCTGCTGGTGGCGCGCGGTGTGGCGGCAGAGTTCTTGCCCAGGATTGGCGCGGTGTATGCCGCCAAGGGCGTGGAGATGCGCGGCTGCCCCGAGTCGCTGGCGATTCTGCAATCGGTGGCGGGTGCCAAGCTGGTGCCTGCGACTGAGCAGGATTGGTCCGAGGAATACCTGGCCCCCATCATCAGCGTGAAGGTGGTGGCAGATGTGGACGAGGCCATCGCCCACATCAACCGTTATTCCAGCCACCACACCGACGCCATCCTCACCACCAACCACCTGCACGCCCAGCGCTTTTTGCGCGAGGTGGATTCGGCCAGCGTGATGGTGAACGCCAGCACGCGGTTTGCCGATGGTTTCGAGTTTGGCCTGGGGGCAGAAATCGGCATCAGCACCGACAAGTTCCACGCCCGCGGGCCTGTAGGGCTTGAAGGACTCACCTCGCTCAAGTACGTGGTGCTGGGCGAAGGCGAGGTTCGGATCTGATTCGCTCCTGTATTCATAGCTGGTGGCGCTTGACAGTATTGCTCTGAAGGCCAATACCACATGAAAATCATCATCCTCGGGGCGGGCCGCGTGGGCCAAAGCGTGGCCGACAGCCTGGTGTCGGAGCGCAACGACATCACCGTCATCGACACCGACGCTGAACGTCTGCGCGATCTGGAGTCGCGGTTCGATTTGCGCGGCGTGGTCGGCAACGGTATCGAGCCGGCCGTTCTGGCCGAGGCGGGCGCGCAAGACACCGACCTGCTGATCGCCTGTGCCGCGCAGGATGAAACCAACCTGGTGTGCTGCAAGGTGGCGCAGCTGATGTTCAACATCCCCAAGCGCATTGCCCGCGTGCGCTCCACCGGGTTTCAGCGCGATGAACGTCTGGTAGGCCCCGAGGGCTTTGCGGTGGACCGCATCATCTGCCCCGAGGAATCCCTCACCCGCTACATCGGCAAGCTCATCGACTACCCCGAGGCCATGCAGGTGCGTGAGTTTGCGGGCGGCCGGGCCTGCCTGGTGTCGGTGCGGGCGCGGGCTGGCGCGCCCATGGTGGGCCACACCGTGGCCGAGATGCGCAACAGCACGCCCGATGTGGCGGTGCGCCTGGTGGCGATTTACCGCCGTTTTCCGGAAGAGCCCGACCGCTTTGTGGCCTGCGCTGGCGAAACCCGCATCGAGCCCGGCGACGAGGTTTTTGTGCTGGCCGCGCGCGAGCACATCGCCCATGTGCTGGCCACCTTGCACCGCCGCGACGCCACACCGGTGCGGCCGGTGCGCCGCATCATGATCGCCGGAGGTGGCCGCGTGGGCCTGCACCTGGCGCTGGAACTGGGCAAGGAGCCGGGGCGCTTTCTTGTGAAGATCATCGAGGACGACAGCGCGCGCTGCATCGAGCTGGCCTCGCGCCTGCCGTCGGATGTGCTGGTGCTGCAGGGTGATACCACGGACGAAAACCTGCTCGGGGACGAGAGCATCGACGAGATCGATCTTTTTCTGGCCCTCACCGACGACGACGAGGACAACATCATGTCCTGCCTGCTGGCCAAGCGCCTGGGCGCGCGCCGCGTGCTGGCGCTCATCAACCGCCGCAGCTATGCCGACCTGATGCACGGCACGCAGATCGACATTGCGCTGTCTCCCGCGCAGGCCATGTTGGGCGAGTTGCTGGCCTATGTGCGCCAGGGCGATGTGCAGGCCGTGCACAGCCTGCGCCGTGGCGTGGCCGAGGCGCTGGAGATCGTGGTGCGCGGGGACCGTAAAACGTCGCGCGTGGTGGGCCGCAAGGTCAGCGATCTGGCCCTGCCGCGCGATGTGCACATTGGCCTGATCGTGCGGGGCCTGCCCGATTCGCCCGACGTGTCGGCCGATGAGTTGCGCGAGCCGCAGGTGATCATTCCACGCAGCGCCACGGCGCTGGAGAGCGGCGACCATGTGGTGTTTTTCCTGCCGCACAAGCGGCTGGTGCGCGATGTGGAAAAGCTCTTCCGCGTGAGCCCCACCTTCTTCTGACACGAAACCCGCAAGAACACCATGGTGGACATGTTTCCCGTCCTGCGTGTGCTGGGCATCCTCGTCATGATCTTTTCGCTGTCCATGGGGCTGCCGCTGGCGGTATCTCTGTGGACCGGAGACGGGGTGTGGCATGTCTACCCGCTGGCCATGGCAGGCACGCTGGCGGCGGGCGCCTGGCTCTGGTGGCGCCTGCGCCTGTTCCGGCAAGAACTGCAGCCGCGCCATGGCGTGATGCTGGTGTCGCTGGTGTGGATGCTGCTGCCGCTGTTCTCCACCGTGCCATTGATGCTGGCGGCGCACCACATCGGGCGGCCCATGTCGTTCACGCATGCCTACTTTGAGGCCGTGTCGGGCCTTACCACCACGGGCTCCACAGTGCTGGTGGGCCTGGATACGCTGCCTGTCTCGGTGAACGTGTGGCGCACCTTTTTGCAGTGGATGGGTGGCATGGGCATTCTGATTCTGGCGGTGGCCGTGCTGCCACTGCTCGGGGTGGGCGGCAGCCAGCTGTTCAAGGCCGAGGCGGCGGGGCCACTGAAGGACACCAAGCTCACGCCGCGCATGACCGGCACCGCCAAAGGGCTGTGGGGCGTGTATGCCCTGTTTTCCACGTTGTGCGGCGTGGCCTACTGGGCGGCTGGGATGGCGCCGCTTGATGCGCTGATGCACATGTTCTCCACCGTGAGCCTGGGCGGGCTGTCGTCGCATGACCAGAGCTTCGGGTATTTTCAGTCGCCCTTGCTGGAAGCCATCTGCATCGTCTTCATGCTGGTGGCCAGTTGCAACTTTGCACTGTATTTCGTGGCCATTCGCAAGGGCCACTGGCATGGTTTCTGGCACGACCCGGAGCTGCGCGCCACCTTGTTCACCCTGGTGGGTGGGGGGCTGCTGGTGGCCGTGCTGCTGTGGGTGAAGGGCGTGTATGCGCCACTCGATGCCCTGCGCCACGGCATGTTCAACCTGGTGTCGCTGGCCTCCACCACGGGCTATGCCACGGTGGACTACCTGGCCTGGCCGGTGTTTGCGCCGGTGTTCATGCTGCTGCTGTCGGGTGTGGCCACCAGTGCGGGGTCGACGGGCTGCGGCATCAAGATGGTGCGCATGCTGATCTTGCTCAAGCAGGCGCGCCGGGAGATGAACCGCTTGGTGCACCCGCGCGCCGTGCAGCCGGTGCGGCTGGGCGATGCGGTGGTAGACAACCGGGTGATCTTCTCGGTGCTGGCCTTCATGCTGGTGTATGGCGCCACCATCTTCGGGCTGAGCATGGTGTTGCTGCTGACCGATCTGGACCCGGTGACCGCGTTTTCGGCGGTGCTGGCCAGTGTCAACTGTGCCGGGCCGGGCCTGGGTGCGGTGGGCCCCGCCTCCAATTTTGCGGTGCTCACCGATTTTCAGATCTGGGTGTGCACGCTGGCCATGCTGCTGGGGCGACTTGAAATCTTGAGCTTCATGGCCTTGCTCACCCCGGCATTCTGGCGACGCTAGCGGGCGGATGGCTGCCCACGCCGCTGCCTTGCGAATCCCGGGCCCGATCCCAAATCCCTACAATCCACCGCAATCGCTTCCAGAGGGCATCTATGGTTCCGCATCTCATCACGGCCCTCACGGGGCCTATCAACGAACTCGAACAGCGCATTCTCGACTCGATGCCCGCCATCGAACGCTGGTTTCGCCTGGAGTGGATGGAGCACACGCCGCCGTTCTACACCTCGGTCGATATCCGCAACGCGGGCTTCAAGCTGGCGCCGGTGGACACCAACCTGTTCCCCGGTGGCTGGAACAATCTCACCAAAGAGATGCTGCCGCTGGCCGTGCAGGCCGCCATGGCCGCCATCGAGAAGATCTGCCCCGAGGCGCGCAACCTGCTGATCATTCCCGAGAACCACACGCGCAACACGTTTTATCTGGCCAACGTGGTGCAGTTGCAGCGCATCTTCAACATGGCGGGTCTGAATGTGCGGGTGGGCTCCATCAGTCCCGAGATCAAAAAATCCACCCTGATCGAGTTGCCCAACGGCGATTCGGTCATGCTCGAACCCGTGATCCGCACCAAGGGGCGGCTGGGGCTCAAGGATTTTGACCCCTGCACCATCCTGCTCAACAACGACCTGTCTGCGGGCGCGCCCGGCATTCTGGAAGACATCCACGAGCAATACCTGCTGCCGCCGCTGCATGCCGGCTGGAGCGTGCGCCGCAAGAGCACGCATTTCAAGAACTATGAAGAGGTGGCCAAGCGCTTTGGCAAGATGCTGGGCATCGACCCCTGGCTGATCAACCCTATGTTCAGCCAGTGCGGCGACGTGGATTTTGCCGAAGACAAGGGCATGGACGCCTTGCAAACTTCAGTGGACGCGCTGCTGGGCAAGGTGCGGCGCAAGTACAAGGAATATGGCATCCACGAAAAGCCCTTCGTGATCGTCAAGGCCAACAACGGCACCTACGGCATGGGCATCATGACCGTGCGCGACGCCAAGGAGCTGGACGCCCTGAACCGCAAGACCAAGAACAAGATGGCCGTCATCAAGGACGGCCAGCCGGTCAGCGATGTGATCATCCAGGAGGGGGTGCTCACGCAGGAGCGCGTGCACGAGGCCGTGGCCGAGCCCGTGGTCTACATGATGGACCGCTATGTGGTGGGCGGCTTTTACCGCATGCATGCCGAGCGCGGCGTGGATGAAAACCTCAATGCCCCCGGTGCCAGCTTTGTGCCGCTGGCGTTCGAGCACAGCACCCACCTGCCCCAGCCAGGCGTGCGCCCTGGCGTGAGTGCGCCGAACCGCTTTTACATGTATGGCGTGGTGGCGCGCCTGGCCATGCTGGCCGCCAGCTACGAGCTGGAAGCCACCAACCCCGACGCAGAGATCTACGACTGACCGGTTTGATTCTCCTGCCACGCCCTGAGCACCGAGGCCAGAGGGTAGTTGCTGCACTGCAACAGGCTCTCTGGCGCAACGGCGCGAACCAGGGGGCAGGGGCACAATAGCGTTCCCAAAAGTTACGGAACCCTGTCTTGCCCAGTGCAGCGGGGGGTGTCAGTGCAAAGCTCCAAATCATCGCTCGCAGCGCTCACGCTGGGCGCCATCGGTGTTGTCTATGGCGATATCGGCACCAGCGTGCTGTACGCGGTCAAGGAGGTGTTTGGCTCGGGCCACGTGCCGTTCACGCCAGACAATATCTACGGCATCCTGTCCATTTTCTTCTGGACCCTGACGGTCATCGTCTCCCTCAAATACGTGGTGCTGGTACTGCGCGCCGACAACAATGGCGAGGGCGGGCTCATTGCCATGCTGGCGCTGGCCTCGCAGGCGGTGAAAGACAAGCCCCGGCTGCGCAAGGTGCTGCTGGCGGTGGGCATCTTCGGCACTTCGCTCTTTTATGGCGACGGCGTCATTACCCCGGCCATCTCGGTGCTGTCCGCGGTGGAGGGGCTGGAGGTGGTTTCGCCCCATTTCAAGCAGTACGTGATTCCGCTCACGCTGGTGGTGCTGTTTTGCCTGTTTGCCGTGCAAAAGCGGGGCACCAGCGGCATCGGCAAGTTCTTCGGCCCCATTACGCTCATCTGGTTTTTGACGATTGCCGTGCTGGGCGTGTCGCATATCGTCACCCACCCTGAAATCCTCTGGGCCATGAGCCCGCACCACGCGGTGGGGTTCATGTGGGCCCATCCGGGCATCAGCTTCATCATCCTGGGCGCCGTGGTGCTGTGTGTGACCGGGGCCGAGGCGCTGTATGCCGACCTGGGGCATTTTGGCAAACGCCCCATTCGTCTGGCCTGGTTTGGTGTGGCCATGCCGGCGCTCACGCTCAATTATTTTGGCCAGGGAGCGCTGCTGCTGGCCGAACCCGAGGCGGTGAAGAATCCATTTTTCATGATGGCACCCGATTGGGCCTTGGTGCCGCTGGTGGTCATGGCGACGCTGGCCACGGTCATTGCGTCGCAGGCGCTCATCACGGGCGCCTTCAGCGTCACCAAGCAGGTCATCCAGCTCGGTTATCTGCCGCGCCTGAACATCCTGCACACCAGCGTGCGGGACACGGGGCAGATCTACATTCCGCTGGTCAACTGGGGGCTGTTCGTGGCCATTGTGCTGGCGGTGGTGATGTTCCGCTCGTCCAGCAACCTGGCTGCGGCCTATGGCATCGCCGTCACGCTGGACATGCTGATCACCACCACCTTGACGTTCTTTGTCATCCGCTTTGGCTGGGGCTATCCGCTGGCGCTGTGTGTTGCGGCCACTGGCTTTTTCTTTGTGGTGGACCTGGCTTTCTTCGCATCCAATCTGCTCAAGTTGTTCCAGGGTGGCTGGTTCCCGCTCATGATTGGCGGGGGCGTTTTCATGCTGATGATGACCTGGAAGCAAGGGCGCAGCCTGCTCAATGACAAGCTGCGGGCCGATGCCATCGACCTCAAGGATTTCCTGGAGTCGGTGTTCTTGAGCCCGCCCACGCGCGTGGATGGTACGGCCGTGTTTCTGACGGCCGAGCCGGGAGCCGTGCCCAACGCACTGCTGCACAACCTGAAGCACAACAAGGTGCTGCACCGCCAGAACCTGTTCGTCACCGTCCGCAACCATGAGGTGCCCTGGATCGGACGGGACAAGCGCCTGCAGGTGGAGCCCCTGGGCCACGATTGCTGGCAGGTGGTGGTGCAATACGGCTTCAAGGACGATCCCGACATCCCCAGTGCCTTGCACCAGTTGAGGGTGCAGGGCTGTGATGTGGAACCCATGACCACCAGTTACTTCCTTTCGCGGGACACCATCATCCCCACCATCGGCAGCGGCATGGCGCCCTGGCGCGAGAAGCTGTTTGCCCAGATGCACCACAACGCCAGTGGCGCTGCCGATTTTCTGCACCTGCCCAGCAACGCCGTGGTCGAGCTGGGTTCCAAGATCGAAATTTAATCTGTTTATAGTGTTTTAGGCCTCTAGCCCTTATGGATTAAGCGCTATAAGCTATTAAAATTATAGTAAATTGGCTCGCGCAGGGGGCGTGTCAGGCAGACAGGCCTGGCCGGATGCGGTGCCAGAATGCCCCACATGCAATTCTTCAAAGACTTGAGCCTGTCGGCCTTTACGGCCGGCTTTGTCGCGGTGCTGGTGGGCTTCACGAGTTCCGTGGCCATTGTTTTCCAGGCGGCACAAGCCTTTCAGGCCACACCGGCGCAAATCACCTCTTGGATGTGGGCTCTCGGGCTGGGCATGGGGCTGTGTTCCCTGGTGCCATCGTTGTTACTGCGCAAGCCGGTGATGGTGGCCTGGTCCA
Source organism: Acidovorax sp. BoFeN1 (assembly GCF_003345135.1). NCBI lineage: Bacteria > Pseudomonadati > Pseudomonadota > Betaproteobacteria > Burkholderiales > Comamonadaceae > Acidovorax > Acidovorax sp. BoFeN1. The sequence continues at coordinate 2,437 of NZ_QOZT01000099.1, read as the reverse complement.
CACCGGGGGCCGCCGTGCTGGCGAGCGCCGGGCTGTCCGGGGGCTTTAGCATGGCCGAGGCCGTGGGCGCCTTCATGGTGTGCGCTGTGCTGATCACGCTGGCGGGCGTCACGCGCTGGTTCGAGCGGGTCATGAACCGCATTCCCACGGAGATTGCCGCTGCGCTGCTGGCGGGGGTGCTGGCGCGCTTTGGCATGCAGGCCTTCGCAGCGGCACAAACTGCGCTGCCCCTGGTCTTGCTGATGCTGGGGGCTTATCTGGTGGCACGCCGGTGGATCCCGCGCTATGCCGTGGTCATCACGCTCGCTCTGGCGATTGCATTTGTCGCGCTGCGTGGTGAGATGTCCTGGTCGGCCATCCGTTTCGAGCTGGCCATGCCGGTGTTTACGGCACCGCAGTTCACCCTGTCTGCCGCCATCAGCCTGGCGCTTCCCCTGTTCGTCGTCACCATGGCGTCGCAAAACCTGCCGGGCGTGGCGGTGATTCGCGCCACGGGATATGACCTGCCGATCTCCCGTCTCATCACCATGACCGGACTCGCAACCCTGGTGCTCGCCCCATTTGGTGGCTATGCGCTGAATTTCAGCGCCATCACCGCCGCCATCTGCATGGGCCCGGAAGCCCACCCGGACCGCGACAAACGCTACACGGCGGCGGTGTCCTGCGGCTTGCTGTATGTGGTGATCGGTATTTTTGGCGCGGTCGTCACCGGGCTGCTGACGGCATTTCCCAAAGAACTGGTGGTGGCCATTGCAGGCCTTGCGCTGCTGGGCACCATCGGCAGTGGCCTGGCCGCCGCGCTGCGCGACGAGCCGCACCGCGAGGCGGCACTGATCACTTTCCTGGTCACCCTGAGCGGCGTGGTGGTGGCGGGCGTGGGATCTGCCTTCTGGGGCGTGGTCGCCGGCAGCATTGCGTTATTTGTGCAACAGTACAGGCGTTCCCAAGTCGGCAGTGTCTGACCTGCTCAGGTGCATTGAGTTCGGCAATGCCCCCAGGGGCAGCCTGCTGTTTGCCCTGTCGATGTGTTCGGCACGACCCTTTTCCTGAAAAACCATGAAACTACTGTTCATCACCGATCCGCTGGAAAGCTTCAAGATCTACAAAGACACCACCTTTGCCATGATGCGCGAAGCACAGCGGCGCGGGCACACGCTGGCGGTCTGCCTGCCGCAGGATCTGGTCTGGCAGCGCGGCAGCCAAGTGACTGCACGGGTGCGGGACATTGTCCTCACGGGTGATTCCACCAACTGGTTTCAGGCGCAGCCCCTGCGCAGTGCAGCGCTCACGGCGTTCGATGCCGTGCTCATGCGCAAAGACCCGCCCTTCGACAGCGAATATTTTTATGCCACCCACTTGCTTGAACAGGCCGAACGGGAGGGCGCCCGCGTCTTCAACAAGCCGCGCGCCCTGCGCGATCACCCCGAGAAGCTGGCGATCATGGAGTTTCCGCAGTTCATCGGCCCCACGCTGGTCACGCGCGATCCACAAGACATCCAGCGTTTCCATGCCGAACACCAGGACATCATCCTCAAACCGCTCGATGGCATGGGCGGCATGGGCATTTTCCGGGTTGGCCCAGACGGCCTCAATCTCGGCAGCATCACGGAGACCCTCAATCGTCATGGGGCCCAAAGCGTGATGGTTCAGAAATTCCTTCCCGAGATCACAGAGGGCGACAAGCGCGTCCTCGTCATCGGCGGCAAGCCCGTGCCTTTCTGTCTGGCGCGAATCCCACAAGGCAGTGAAGTCCGGGGCAATCTTGCGGCCGGGGGCAAGGGGGTGGCGCGCCCGCTGTCTGCGCGCGACTGGGAGATCGCCGAAGCGCTGGGCCCCGTCTTGCACAGCCGTGGGTTGCTGCTGGCAGGGGTGGACGTCATCGGAGATTGCGTTACCGAGATCAATGTCACCAGCCCCACCTGTTTCCAGGAGATCTATGACCAGACCGGCTGCAACGTGGCCTTCCTGTTCGTGGACGCACTGGAGGAGGCGGTGGCAGCGCGCGCTTGAAGTTCTGTACAACCCGTCTTGAATGCCATCAAATTTCCATGCTATAGTCGCAGGCTTCGCTGTTCAGAGGTGTCCCTGTTGGGTTGGTCTGGGTGGTGGAGAAGAAGGTTTGCAAAGAGGTGTGATTTTGGGTTTGATTGGGTAAAAACCCGGTATATAATTCAAGGCTGCGCTGAGAGTAGCGGGTTGCTGGAGACGGTGGCTGGTGAAGAAAGTGCAAAGACCTTCGGGTTGACAGGGTTTTAAAAAGCCTGTTATAATTTAAGGCTCGGCTGATCGCAGCTGAGTCAGGAAATCAAGAAAGCTTTTGCTGTTTTGGTATCTGGTTCATTAAAAATATACAGCCGATAAGCGTGGGCGTTTGGTGGCGAGTGCCAAGTTCTTTGGAACTAGTGCTTAGCACTACAAACGCTCATGAGAGAGAAGT
>NZ_QOZT01000098.1:0-12257 GCF_003345135.1 Acidovorax sp. BoFeN1 | reverse complement strand
GTCGGAGGGGAGGGGGGCTGGCGTGGGTTCACGGCGGGCATTGTCGCTTGACATTGTCAGGGCGACCCTCTAGATTACTAACCGGCCAGTCAGTAAAAATTTCACGGTTGGGTTGCCTTGTCCCGTCGCAAAGGAGGGCGCGCTTTGTCGGCGGTGTTCGTCGGCTTTCGTGCGCGGGGCAGCCCACCGCCTCTATCCCGGATTTCCCATGCGCACACCTTTCGCCCGGCGGCCTTCGCTGCGGTATTTGTTTCTTGTCGCTTCTGCGGCCTTGCTGGCTGCGTGTTCCCGGTCAGCGCCGCCCGAAGAGCCCGTGCGCTCGGTCAAGCTGCTGACCGTGGGGGTCGGGGCGATGCAGTCCACGCTCGAATATTCGGGCGAGGTGCGCGCGCGCGTGGAGTCGCGCCTGGGTTTTCGGGTGGCGGGCAAGATCGTGCAGCGCCAGGCAGAGCTGGGCCAGCGGGTGAAGGCCGGTCAGGTGCTGGCGCAGCTCGACCCCCGGGATTACCAGCTGGCGGCAGATGCGGCGCGTGCGCAACTGGCCTCTGCCACCACGCAGCGTGATCTGGCTGCAGCCGACTTCAAGCGCTTTCAGGCACTGAAAGACCAGAACTTCATCAGCGGCGCCGAGCTGGAGCGGCGCTCGGCCACCCTCAAGGCTGCGCAGGCCACGCTGGACCAGGCGCGTGCACAGCTTTCTTCGCAAGGCAACCAGACGGCCTACACCACGCTGGTGGCCGATGTGGCGGGCGTGGTGACGGGCATTGAGGCCGAGCCGGGCCAGGTGGTGGCTGCGGGCGCGCCCGTGGTGCGCATTGCGCAAGACGGCGCGCGCGATGTCGTGTTTGCCGTGCCCGAAGACAAGGTCGGGCTAATCAAGCCCGGCCAGGACGTGACGGCGCGCGGCTGGTCGGGCGGCGCACCGCTGGCGGGCCGCGTGCGCGAGGTGGCGGCCAGTGCCGATGCCGCCACGCGCACCTACCAGGTCAAGGTGGCGCTGGGAGGCGCCGAGGTGCCCGCTCTGGGCGCCACGGTGTATGTCACGCCCATGGCGTTGAGTCATGCGGGGGTTGCGGCCATCAAGCTGCCGACCAGTGCGTTGCGCCAGGAAGGGCAGGCCACGGCGGTGTGGGTGTACGACCCGGCCACCAGCACGGTCAATTCGCAGGTGGTGCAGATCGCTACCGCCGATGGCAACGATGCCGTGGTGGCCTCGGGCCTGACGCCCGGCATGCAGGTGGTGGCCACCGGCGTGCATGTGCTTTCGCCGGGGCAGAAAGTCATGATTTATCAGCAAAAAACGGCTGTAGCGCCCGTGCCTAAAGCGCAGACAGCTACGAATTCAGTAGCTATTCCGGCAGTGCCTGCCGCATCTGCAGCGGCTGCGGCCTCTTCCGCAAAGTAAGGCCGGACATGACCCAACGACAACCCAAAGAGGGGTTCAACCTCTCCAAGTGGGCACTCGACCACCCCGCGCTCACCCGCTACCTCATGGTGGTGTTGATGCTGCTGGGCTTTGCAGCCTATTTTCAGCTGGGGCAGGACGAAGACCCGCCCTTTACCTTTCGGGCCATGGTGGTGCGCACCTACTGGCCGGGCGCCACGGCGCAGCAGGTGGCCGAGCAGGTGACCGACAAGATCGAGCGCACGCTGCAAGAGGTGCCTTACGCCGACAAGATCCGCAGCTATTCGAAGCCCGGCGAGTCGCAGATCATTTTTCAGATCAAGGATTCGTCCAAGGCCAGCGAGGTAGCCAACGTCTGGTACAGCGTGCGCAAGAAGGTGGGCGACATGCGCTACACGCTGCCCGGGGGCATCCAAGGGCCGTTCTTCAATGACGACTTTGGCGACGTGTATGGCGTGATCTACGCGCTGGAGTCCGAGGGCTTCAGCAACGCAGAACTCAAAACATTTGCCGACGACGCGCGCCAGCAGCTGCTGCGCGTGCCCGATGTGGCCAAGGTTGAGCTTTTTGGTGTGCAGGACGAAAAGCTGTTCATTGAAGTCTCGCAAAAACGCCTGGCGCAACTGGGCCTGGACATGAACCAGGTGCTGGCACAACTGGGCCAGCAAAACGCAGTGGAGGGCGCTGGCGCCTTCCAGACGCCGCAAGACCAGGTGCAAGTGCGGGTAGGGGGGCAGTTCAATGCCATTGAAGACCTGCGCGCCATGCCCATACGGGGCCCTTCGGGCGCGCAACTGCGCCTGTCGGACATTGCCGATGTGAAGCGCGGTTATGTGGACCCCGCCACGGTGAAGGTGCGCCACCAGGGGCGCGAGGTGATTGCGCTGGGCGTCTCCATGGCCAAGGGGGGCGACATCATTGCGCTGGGCAAGGCCTTGCAGGGGGTGACCGGGCGCATCAACGGCACGCTGCCGGCAGGCGTGAAGCTGGTGAACGTGCAGGACCAGCCCAAGTCCGTGGCCACCTCGGTGAACGAGTTCGTCAAGGTGCTGATCGAGGCGGTGGTGATTGTGCTGGCGGTGAGCTTTATCAGCCTGGGGCTGCACAAGCGCCCGGGCAACCACCCCCTGTGGAAGCGCTGGTACATCGACCCACGCCCGGGCTTGGTGGTGGGCATCACCATTCCCATGGTGCTGGCCGTGACCTTTTTGGCCATGTGGTACTGGAATATCGGCCTGCACAAGATCTCGCTGGGCTCGCTGATCATTGCGCTGGGCCTGCTGGTGGACGACGCCATCATTGCGGTGGAGATGATGGTGCTCAAGCTCGAAGAGGGCTACGACAAGGTGCGTGCCGCGACCTTTGCCTATGAGCTCACGGCCATGCCCATGCTGACAGGAACGCTCATCACCGCCGCCGGTTTTCTGCCCATCGGCATCGCCAAGTCCGTGACGGGCGAATACACCTTTGCCATCTTTGCCGTGACGGTGATTGCGCTGGTGCTGAGCTGGATCGTGTCGGTTTACTTTGTGCCGTATCTGGGCACGCTGCTGCTGAAGGTGCCGCCGCATGTGGCGGCGGCGCAGGCCAGCCAAGGCATCACGGACGACCCGCACGAGGTGTTCGACAGCCCTTTCTACACCGCTTTTCGACGGCTGGTGCACTGGTGCGTGGAGCACCGCTGGCTGACCATTGGCGCCACGGTGCTGACCTTTGCTCTGGGCGTTGTGGGCATGGGCAAGGTGCAGCAGCAGTTCTTTCCGGATTCGAGTCGCCCCGAAATCATGGTGGACATCTGGTTCCCCGAGGGCACTTCGTTCGCGGGCAATGAAGAGGTCACCAAGCGGGTGGAGCAGCGTCTGCTTTCCGAACCCGGCGTGAGCACTGTCAGCACCTGGGTGGGTTCGGGTGTGCCGCGGTTTTATCTCCCGCTCGACCAGGTGTTTCCGCAGACCAATGTGTCGCAGTTCATCGTGGTGCCGCAAGACCTGAAAATCCGCGAATCGCTGCGCAACAAGTTGCCGGCGCTGCTGGCGCAGGAGTTTCCGGAAGTGCGTGGCCGTATCAAGCTGCTGCCCAATGGGCCACCGGTGCCGTATCCCGTGCAGTTTCGCGTGGTGGGGCCGGACCCGCTGGTGCTGCGCGAGCGCGCCGACGAGGTCAAGGCCGTTCTGCGCCAGAGCCCCGACATGCGTGGCGTGAACGACAACTGGAACGAATCGGTAAAGGTGCTGCGCCTGGAAGTGGACCAGGCCAAGGCACGCGCGCTGGGGGTTACCAGCCAGTCCATTGCGCAGGCATCCAAGACCATTTTGTCGGGCACGCAGGTGGGGCAATTCCGCGAGGGCGACAAGCTGATCGACATCGTGCTGCGCCAGCCGCTGGATGAGCGCAACGCCATCACCGACATTGCCAATGCCTACCTGCCCACTGCTTCGGGCAAGTCGATCCCGCTCACGCAGATCGCCAAGCCCGTGTTTACCTGGGAGCCCGGCGTCATGTGGCGCGAGAACCGCGACTACGCCATCACCGTGCAGGGCGACGTGACCGAAGGTCTGCAAGGCGCCACGGTGACGGCGGCGCTGCTTCCGGCCCTCAAGGAGATAGAGGCCCAATGGCGCGCTACGGGGCAGGGGGGATATCGCATTGAAGTGGCGGGGGCCGTGGAAGAAAGCTCCAAGGGCTCGGCGTCGATTGCAGCGGGCATTCCGATCATGCTGTTCATCACCTTCACGCTGCTCATGCTGCAACTGCACAGCTTCAGTCGCGCGATGCTGGTGTTTCTGACCGGGCCGCTGGGCCTGGCGGGAGTGGCGGGTGCCTTGCTGCTGCTGGGTCGGCCGTTTGGCTTTGTGGCGTTGCTGGGCGTGATCGCACTCATGGGAATGATCCAGCGCAATTCGGTCATCCTGATCGACCAGATCGAGCAGGACCGCGCCCGGGGCGTGCCCGCGTGGGACGCCATCGTGGAGTCGGCGGTGCGGCGGCTGCGGCCCATCGTGCTCACGGCAGCGGCGGCGGTGCTGGCCATGATTCCGCTGTCGCGCAGCGTGTTCTGGGGGCCCATGGCCGTTGCCATCATGGGCGGACTCGTGGTGGCCACGGTGCTGACATTGCTGGCCCTGCCGGCCATGTATGCCGCCTGGTTCCGTGTGCGCCGCCCGGTTCCCGAGGTGGCATGAACGCATGTATTCAAACTGCTTCCCACATCAGGGTAAAATAGAAGGTTGACCGATTTCACACAGGCGGCAGCTCAGTTTGCCGCCTGTTTGTTTGTAGAACCGCGCGGGTGGCGAAATTGGTAGACGCACCAGGTTTAGGTCCTGACGGTAGCAATACTGTGCGGGTTCGAGTCCCGCCCCGCGCACCACCCCTGTGAGACTTTGCGGAACACGGCGCCGCTGCGCTGCAGCCAGCACGATCCACATCCATACGAGGAATAGCGATGTCCGTTACTGTTGAAACCCTTGAAAAGCTCGAGCGCAAGATCACGCTGAGCCTGCCCCTGACCACCATCCAGACCGAAGTTGACTCGCGTCTGAAGCGCATGGCCCGCACCGTGAAGATGGACGGTTTCCGTCCTGGCAAGGTGCCCATGAATGTTGTCACCCAGCGTTATGGCTACTCTGTGCAGTACGAAGTGCTGAACGACAAGGTGGGTGAGGCCTTTGCCGTGGCCGCCAACGAAGCCAAGCTGCGCGTGGCGGGTCAGCCACGCATCACCGAGAAGGAAGGCGCCCCAGAAGGCCAGGTCACCTTTGACGCCATCTTTGAAGTGTTCCCTGAAGTCAAGATCGCTGATCTGGCGGGCGTGGAAGTGGAAAAGCTCTCGGCCGAAGTGACCGATGCTGCCATCGACAAAACCATTGATATTCTGCGCAAGCAGCGTCGCAGCTTTGCCCAGCGCGCCCTGGACGCAGCCGCACAGGACGGTGATCGTGTGACGGTGGATTTCGAAGGCAAGATCGACGGCGAGCCTTTTGAAGGCGGCAAGGCTGAAGACTTCCAGTTCCTGGTTGGCGAAGGCCAGATGCTCAAGGAATTCGAAGACGCAGTGCGCGGCATGAAGTCGGGCGAAAGCAAGACGTTCCCCCTGGCTTTCCCAGCCGACTACCACGGCAAGGATGTTGCCGGCAAAACGGCCGACTTCCTGGTCACCGTCAAGAAGATCGAAGCCGCCCATCTGCCCGAAGTGAACGATGCCCTGGCCAAGTCACTGGGCATTGCTGACGGCTCGGTGGAAGGCCTGCGCGCCGACATCAAGAAGAACCTGGAGCGTGAAGTCAAGTTCCGCCTGCTGGCCCGCAACAAGGCAGCTGTGATGGACGCCCTGGTTGCCAAGGCTGAGCTCGACCTGCCCAACGCCAGCGTGCAGGCTGAAATCGCCCGCCTGCTCGAAGGTGCCCGTGCCGAACTCAAGCAGCGCGGCATCAAGGACGCCGACAAGGCCGAGATTCCGGAAGACGTGTTCCGTCCCCAGGCTGAGCGCCGCGTGCGCCTGGGCCTGGTGGTGGCGGAACTGGTTCGCGCCAATGAGCTGTTCGCCAAGCCCGAGCAACTCAAGGCCCACATCGACGAGCTGGCTGCCAGCTACGAGAAGCCTGAAGACGTGGTGCGCTGGTACTTCGGTGACCGCCAGCGTCTGGCCGAAGTCGAAGCCGTTGTCATCGAAAACAACGTGACCGATTTCGTGCTGGGCCAGGCCAAGGTGATCGACAAGGCCGTCTCGTTTGACGAACTGATGGCCCAAGGCTGAGACCGGGCGGCCGAGTCCATCCCTTGCGGATGATCTCGCGCCAGCCAGCCATCAGGGGCTTGTGCTTTGGTGCACAAGCCCCAATTCATTTCTGGGTACAGTAGCTGCCTGACTGGAGAAATAATGAGCGCATTGGAAACACAAGGCCTGGGCATGGTCCCCATGGTCATCGAGCAGTCGGGCCGCGGCGAGCGGTCCTATGACATCTATTCGCGCCTTCTGAAGGAGCGCGTGATTTTCCTGGTGGGCGAGGTCAACGACCAGACGGCCAATCTGGTGGTGGCCCAGTTGCTGTTTCTGGAAAGTGAAAACCCAGACAAGGATATTTCGTTCTACATCAACTCTCCGGGCGGAAGCGTCACGGCGGGCATGTCGATTTACGACACCATGCAGTTCATCAAGCCGGATGTATCCACCCTTTGCGTGGGTTTCGCGGCCAGCATGGGCGCTTTCTTGCTGGCGGCTGGCGCCAAGGGCAAGCGGTTTTCGTTGCCCAACTCCAAGGTCATGATTCACCAGGTGCTGGGCGGCGCGCGCGGCCAGGCTACCGATATCGAGATCCATGCGCGCGACATCCTGCGCACCAAGGACCAGATGAACCGCATCCTGGCCGAGCGCACAGGACAGCCTCTGGAAAAGGTCAAATCAGACACCGAGCGCGACTACTTCCTCACAGCCGACGAAGCCAAGGACTACGGCATCATCGATCAGGTGATTCACAAGCGTTCCTGAGTCGGCCCGTGGTGGCCACGCGGCGTTTTCCCGCTGGGAAGACGCCGCTTTTTATTTGGGTATCATCCCGACAACTTTCCGTAACAAGGCATTGCCCCCATGGCCGAGAAAAAAGGCTCTTCCAGCGAAAAAACCCTTTACTGCTCTTTTTGCGGCAAAAGCCAGCATGAAGTGAAGAAGCTGATCGCCGGTCCGTCGGTCTTTATCTGCGACGAGTGCATTGACCTGTGCAACGAGATCATTCGCGATGAGCTTCCAGTCGGTGACCTGGCGCGTGAAGGGCGCAGCGACCTGCCCACCCCGGTAGAGATCAAGACCAACCTGGACAACTATGTCATTGGTCAGGAGCAGGCCAAGCGCACGCTGGCGGTGGCCGTCTATAACCACTACAAGCGCCTGCGTCACAAGGACAAGGCCCACAAGGACGACGTGGAGCTGTCCAAGAGCAATATTCTGCTCATCGGCCCCACGGGTTCGGGAAAGACGCTGCTGGCGCAAACTTTGGCGCGAATGCTGGATGTGCCCTTCGTCATGGCCGATGCCACCACGCTGACCGAGGCGGGCTATGTGGGCGAGGACGTTGAGAACATCGTTCAGAAGCTGCTGCAAAGCTGCAACTATGAGGTGGAGCGCGCCCAGCGCGGCATTGTCTACATCGACGAGATCGACAAGATTTCCCGCAAGTCGGACAACCCCAGCATCACGCGCGACGTGTCGGGCGAGGGCGTGCAGCAGGCGTTGCTCAAGCTCATCGAAGGCACCATGGCCAGCGTGCCGCCCCAGGGCGGGCGCAAACACCCCAACCAGGATTTCCTGCAGATCGACACGATCAACATCCTGTTCATTTGCGGTGGCGCGTTCGCAGGTCTTGAAAAGGTCATCGAAAACCGCACCGAGGCTTCGGGTATCGGGTTCGGCGCATCGGTCAAGAGCAAGAAGCAGCGCTCGCTGTCCGAGGTGTTTACCGAGATCGAACCAGAAGATCTGATCAAGTTTGGCTTGATTCCAGAGCTGGTGGGCCGCATGCCCGTGGTGACGGCACTGGCCGAGCTGAGCGAAGACGCGCTGGTGCAGATCCTGACCGAGCCCAAGAATGCGCTGGTCAAGCAGTACAGCAAGCTATTGGCCATGGAAGGCGTGGATCTGGAGATTCGCCCCGCCGCGCTGAAGGCAATTGCCCGCAAGGCGTTGGCGCGCAAGACGGGTGCCCGCGGTCTGCGCTCGATTCTGGAGCAATCCCTGATCGGAACCATGTTCGACCTGCCCAATACCAGCAATGTCGAAAAGGTGGTGGTGGACGAGTCCACGATTGAGGAAAACAAGCCACCTCTGCTCGTTTACCGCGAGGCGGCCAAGAAAGCCTGAAGCGACCGGAGCGGGCGCACTTTCGCGGCCCCCTGAAACCCATCAACCCTTGCTGCAGTGCGGCTGTGCGCAAGGGTTGAAAATCCCCACATGTGGACCATATTCCACAGAGTACTTTGAGGATTTCCATGTCCGGACATACCCCCCTGCCAGCCACCCCCATTGATCTGCCGCTGTTGCCTTTGCGCGATGTGGTGGTGTTCCCCCACATGGTCATTCCGCTTTTTGTGGGTCGACCCAAGAGCATCAAGGCGCTTGAGTTGGCGATGGAGTCCGACCGGCGCATCATGCTCGTGGCGCAAAAGGCGGCCGCGAAGGATGAGCCTTCCGTCGAGGATATGTTCGACGTGGGCTGTGTCTCCACCATCCTGCAGATGCTCAAGTTGCCCGACGGCACTGTCAAAGTGCTTGTTGAAGGTCAGCAGCGCGCTCTGGTGACATCCATTGCCGATGCGGAAACCCATTTCACGGCGACCGTGACCCCTGTCGAGCAAGACCAGGAAAAGCACAAATCGAGTGAAATCGAGGCGCTTCGCCGGGCGGTGATGCAGCAGTTTGACCAGTACGTCAAGCTCAACAAAAAGATCCCGCCCGAGATTCTCACGTCCATCTCCAGCATCGACGACCCCGGTCGGTTGGCTGACACCATTGCGGCCCACCTGCCTCTCAAGCTGGAGAACAAGCAGGTGGTTCTGGATCTCTCTGACGTCAAGGTGCGCCTCGAGAATTTGTTCGAGCAGCTTGACCGGGAAGTCGACATCCTGAATGTCGACAAGAAGATTCGCGGCCGCGTGAAGCGGCAGATGGAGAAGAATCAGCGCGACTTCTATCTCAACGAGCAGGTCAAGGCCATCCAGAAAGAACTCGGCGAGGGGGAAGACGGCGCCGATATTGAAGAGATCGACAAGAAGATCAAACTCGCCAAGATGCCGGCAGAGGCCCGCAAGAAGGCCGAGGCCGAGTTCAAAAAGCTCAAGCTGATGTCGCCCATGTCGGCAGAAGCCACCGTGGTGCGCAGCTATATCGATGTGCTCACGGGCTTGCCCTGGAGCAAGAAGAGCAAGATCAAGCACGATTTGGGCAATGCCGAAACGGTGCTCAATGAAGACCATTTCGGCCTCGACAAGGTCAAGGACCGCATCCTTGAATATCTTGCAGTGCAGCAGCGCGTGGACAAGGTCAAGGCGCCCATCCTGTGCCTGGTGGGGCCACCCGGCGTGGGCAAGACCTCGCTGGGGCAGTCGATTGCCAAAGCGACCGGGCGCAAGTATGTGCGCATGGCGCTTGGCGGGATGCGCGACGAAGCGGAAATCCGTGGGCATCGCCGCACGTACATCGGCGCCATGCCAGGCAAGGTGCTGCAGAGCCTGGGCAAGGTAGGAGTGCGCAACCCCCTGTTCCTGCTGGACGAAATCGACAAGCTGGGCACCGATTTTCGGGGCGACCCGTCGAGTGCGCTGCTGGAGGTGCTGGATCCGGAGCAAAACCACACCTTTGGCGACCACTATGTCGAGGTGGACTTCGATCTGAGCGACGTCATGTTCGTGGCGACATCGAACTCGATGAACATTCCGCCCGCCCTGCTTGATCGCATGGAGGTGATTCGCCTGTCGGGTTACACCGAAGACGAGAAGACCAGCATCGCCATGAAATACCTGCTACCCAAGCAGCTCAAGAACAATGGCGTGAAGGACGAGGAACTTCTCATCACCGAAGGTGCTGTGCGCGATATGGTGCGCTACTACACCCGCGAGGCCGGTGTGCGCTCGCTGGAGCGCGAGCTCTCCAAGATCTGCCGCAAGGTGGTGAAGGGGTTGCAGCTCAAAAAGCTGCAGCCGCAGGTCGTCGTGAATGAAGATAACCTGCCCGACTTTTTGGGGGTGCGCAAATACACCTACGGCCGCGCGGAGTCTCAGAACCAGGTCGGCCAGGTGGTTGGGCTTGCGTGGACGGAAGTTGGCGGCGATTTGCTCACCATTGAGGCGGCTGCCATGCCGGGCAAGGGTGTCATCACCCGCACGGGTTCGCTGGGCGACGTGATGAAAGAGTCGGTTGAAGCCGCCCGTACGGTGGTGCGCAGCCGGGCACGCATGTTGGGCATCAAGGACGAGGCTTTTGAAAAGCGCGACATCCATATTCACGTACCCGACGGCGCCACACCCAAGGATGGCCCCAGCGCGGGCGCGGCCATGACCACTGCATTTGTGTCGGCCCTCACGGGGATTCCAGTGCGGGGTGATGTGGCGATGACAGGGGAAATCACCCTGCGCGGCGAGGTCACTGCGATTGGTGGCCTCAAGGAAAAACTGCTGGCGGCGTTGCGCGGCGGAATCAAGACGGTGCTGATCCCTGAAGAGAACATGAAAGACCTGCAGGAGATTCCCGACAACGTGAAGAGCGGTCTGGAGATCGTGCCGGTCAAATGGATCGACAAGGTGCTGGAAGTTGCTTTGGAGCGCAAACCGGTTCCTTTGAGTGATGAAGAGGCGGCTGTCGTGGTGGCATCGGCGGCAGAAAAATCGGTTGTGGGTGCGGCCAACGCCGATCCGTTGAAGCATTGATGAAAAAATGCTGGCAGCCCTTGAAAATTGCGCTACAATACACTCCATCGCAGCAAACGTTGTATAATGTGAAGCTTCGGTAAATGCGGGAATAGCTCAGTTGGTAGAGCGCAACCTTGCCAAGGTTGAGGTCGAGAGTTCGAGACTCTTTTCCCGCTCCAATTTCCAAAAAAAGGGAAGCGTTAGCTTCCCTTTTTTGTCGGAGGAAAGTGATTTTTTGGCGCGGTAGCAAAGCGGTTATGCCCCGGATTGCAAATCCGGTTAGTCCGGTTCGACTCCGGACCGCGCCTCCAGAACACCATTGGTCCAATCCGATGCAACAAGGCCCTTCGGGGCCTTTTTTGTTGGGTCGCTTCAGTGGACGGTCTGAGTAAATTTTTCAAAAAAATGTTCTCAGCTTCTGGAGAGCTAAAAAATAACGCTATAATTTGAGACTTGCTGATGCACGCTGAAGGTGACTACAGGGTGTAAAAGTAAATGCGGGAATAGCTCAGTTGGTAGAGCGCAACCTTGCCAAGGTTGAGGTCGAGAGTTCGAGACTCTTTTCCCGCTCCAAATATGCAAGGGAAGCTTCGGCTTCCCTTTTTTCTTGGTGATGGCGATAGTCCGGTTGATCGGGCGTTGCGTTCACCGGATAAGACAGGGGCATTGCGTGTCCGCGCGGCCCGGGTTACGCTGTGACGCAGGTGTGCGTTGGGCAGCCGGCGCCCCGATGGTGAAATTGGTAGACACTGCGGACTTAAAACCTCCTTTGTCAAGTTTTTTCCATCACGAGAGAATAGGCCGAAAAGCTAGCAATGGCGCGGGTTTCAAGCCTTCAGGCATTGCTTCCGAGTTGGTCCCTTGGACGGCTAGGAGCCAGCTAGGGGCCAAGCGAGCGGTACAGTTAGAGCAAGCTCGGCAGTAGCCGTGCGAAAATGGACTCGGTAACGAGGCAAGCCAGCCCGAGTGGTGAAATTGGTAGACACAAGGGACTTGAAAAATTTGAGCCCTCCGGAGGAAACTCCGAAGGTGAAGCCCGTCAAATTCGGTGAACGCCCTGGATGTGCAAACGTCCGAGCCAACGCCGAGCCAAGCCCTGAATCGAAAGGTTCGTGGGAAGGTGTAGAGAGCAGACGGCGGGCACCTACGGCCGCAAGGCTATGGTGAAGGCGTGCTCCAGACCACGAACAGCGCTCACGCTGGCGGCGAAAGTCGAAGTGGTAAGAAAATCCCTCGACCTCACGGTCATGCCGGTTCGATTCCGGCCCCGGGCACCACAGATAAGGCCGCATGGTTCCACAATCGTGCGGCCTTTTTCTTTTTCCCTATGGGAAGTGGCTTTGACTAGTGCGCGAACGTGCGCCGAAGTGTGCCGGAATCCGGGGGCATATGGGGGCACATTTAGGGGCTCATTTTCAAAAAGTGGGGGCACATTCCCGAAAAGCGGGGGCAACTG
>NZ_QOZT01000097.1:0-12296 GCF_003345135.1 Acidovorax sp. BoFeN1 | reverse complement strand
CCTCGAACTGAAAGAAGTCCAGATGCCGCCAGCTGCGCTGGCGGTGGTCATGGAGCTTTTGATCAGCGGCTGAGCACGCCGGGCATGCTGCACTGCCTGAGCGCCAGACAACGTACAGGTCGATGCGACTGCGCTCCACGTCCAGCGCAACACGCTCGACCGCCCAAGGGGCTGCAAGGCCTAACGCTTGGCAAAACAATGCTTCTTGCATCGGAACGGCTCCTGTTCAGGGGGTGTCAACAGATTTTTTTGAACTGTAGCGCTCCACCCGAAACGGAAGAGAGCCACAAAAGGCAACGCAGCGCTTGTGTGGTAAGCGCAAGAAGCTATTAAAAACATAGTGTCTGCCAGGGTGGCTGGAGTGCAATGGCCATATCTGCGTCGGGCCATGCGGGGCGGCGTGGCGGCTTGTCACGGGTTGGCGCCACAATAGCGCCTCCCAACGCCATCCCATTGCGCCATGCCAACACCTTTGAGCGCCGAAATCGCCAGCACCACTGCCCGGCTGGTCGTGGAAGAGGGCCTGGAGTGGGGCCCCGCCAAACGCCGTGCCGTGCGCCAGCTGGGCCTGCCGGCACGCACCCCCCTGCCCGACAACGATGAGGTGGAAGACGCAGTACGGGAATACATCGCCCTGTTTTGCGCCGACACCCAGCCCCGTGAATTGCGTGCCCTGCGCCAGCTGGCCCTGGTCTGGATGGAGCGCATGTCCGCTTTTCGGCCCCATCTCGGCGGCGCGGTGTGGCGTGGCACTGCCACCCGGCTGTCGGATATTTATCTGCAGTTGTTTTGTGATGACTCCAAATCAGCCGAGATCGCGCTGATAGACCATAACGTCGATTACGAGCCGCGCACCGTCCCAGGCTTTCACGGCGATTCTGTCGAGGCCCTCAGCGTGGGCAGCAAGTGCCCTGAACTGGGTGAAATGATCGGCGTGCATTTGCTGATCTACGATCTCGACGATTTGCGCGGAGCCTTGCGCCCCGATACCAAGGGACGATCGCCACGTGGTGACATCACCGCGGTGCGGCGCCTTCTTCAGGAAAATGCCCCATGACTCTGCCATCCCTGCCATCTGCTGAATCGTCTGTTTCCTCTGAGTCTGGTCATGGCGTAACGCCCGTAAGCCGGCGCAGGGCTTTGTATGCTGGTGTGGCTGCCGCTGCCGCGCTGGGTGGTGCCGGCCTGGCCTGGTGGCGCCTGCAGCCCCGCGCTGTGCAAGCGGGCGCCGAGCAGGCACTTTGGACCCAGGCATTCGACACGCCCGAGGGCGCCCAGCTGGCCATGGGGGCGTTTGCTGGCAAACCCTTGCTGCTCAACTTCTGGGCGACCTGGTGTCCGCCCTGTGTAGAAGAGTTGCCCCTGCTCAACACCTTTCATCGCGAAAACAAGGCCAACGGTTGGCAAGTGGTGGGATTGGCGATTGATCAGCCTTCTTCGGTGCGGAAGTTTCTGGCGCGGTTACCGCTGGATTTCCCGGTGGGCTTGGCAGGGCTGGGGGGCTCGGAGTTGGGGCGCTCCTTGGGCAACCTGACGGGTGGCCTGCCCTTCACCGTGGTGTTCGGCGCGGAAGGGCGCGTGTTGCATCGTAAAATGGGCCAGGTTACCCCGCAGGACTTGCAAAAGTGGGTTGCCCTGCGCTGAAGATATTTTCCGTAAAAATAGCCAGTCAAAACCGCTGAAACGGGCTATACCCCCGCTGTCGATGGTGAAAAATGCGCTCTAAAGACTGAAGTAGGCTGAAATTGGAGTAAATTCGCGCCTTATTCAGTTTTATAGCCGTTGGAGCTCCCATGGATTTGCGAAAACTCAAAACCCTCATCGATCTGGTATCCGAGTCGAATGTGTCTGAACTCGAGATCACCGAAGCCGAGGGCAAGGTCCGTATCGTCAAGAGCGGCGGCGCTGTGGTGCAGCAGTATGTTCCGGCTCCCATGCCCGCTGCGGCTGCAGCAGCCGCGCCGGCCACCGTTGCCGAGCTGCCCGCACCGGTGGCTGCAGCGCCCACTGGCCATGTGGTGAAGTCGCCCATGGTGGGCACTTTTTACCGTTCGTCCAGCCCCGGTGCCAAGGCGTTCGTCGAGGTGGGCAGCCAGGTCAAGGAAGGCGAGACGGTCTGCATCATCGAAGCCATGAAGATCCTCAATGAAATCGAGGCCGACAAATCCGGCACAGTGACCAAGATTCTGGGTGAGAACGGTCAGGCCGTCGAATACGGACAGCCCTTGTTCGTGATCGAGTAATTCCTGCCCATGTTTACAAAGATCCTTGTCGCCCACTGCGACGTTCTTGCCAGCGGCAAGGCAATGAAAATTGCCCTGGCACGCGCCAGCGTGCGGGCGATGAGCCGCGAGATAGCCTATGTTTAAAAAGATCCTGGTCGCCAATCGCGGCGAAATCGCCCTGCGCATCCAGCGCGCCTGCCACGAGCTGGGCGTGAAAGCCGTGATGGTCTACTCCGAGGCCGATCGTGATGCTAAGTATGTGAAGCTGGCCGAAGAGGCCGTCTGTATTGGCCCGGCGCCCTCGCCGCTGTCTTACCTCAACATGCCTGCCATCATCTCTGCGGCCGAGGTGACGGACGCAGAAGCCATCCATCCGGGCTATGGTTTTCTATCCGAAAACGCCGATTTTGCCGAGCGGGTGGAAAAAAGCGGTTTCCAGTTCATTGGCCCCACACCAGACAACATCCGCACCATGGGCGACAAGGTGTCCGCCAAGCAGGCCATGATCCGCGCCGGCGTGCCCTGCGTGCCAGGATCGGAAGGCGAGTTGCCGGATGATCCGGTGCAGATCCGCCGCATTGCCAAGGCGGTGGGTTACCCGGTGATCATCAAGGCCGCTGGCGGCGGCGGTGGCCGCGGAATGCGCGTGGTGCACACCGAGGCAGCGCTGGTGAATGCCGTGCAGATGACCAAGGCCGAAGCGGGTGCTGCGTTTGGCAATCCTGCGGTGTACATGGAGAAGTTCCTCCAGAACCCGCGCCATATTGAGATCCAGATCCTTGCCGACAAGCACCGCAATGCCGTGTACCTGGGCGAGCGCGACTGCTCCATGCAGCGGCGCCATCAGAAGGTGATCGAAGAGGCGCCGGCGCCCGGCATTCCCCGCAAGCTGATCGAACGCATCGGCGAGCGCTGCGTGGCTGCCTGCAAGAAGATCGGTTATCGCGGTGCGGGCACTTTCGAGTTTCTGTACGAAAACGGTGAGTTCTACTTTATCGAGATGAACACGCGCGTGCAGGTGGAGCATCCGGTGACCGAATGGGTCACGGGTGTGGATATTGTGCGCACGCAGATCATGGTGGCGGCTGGTGAAAAGTTGCCTTTCACCCAGCGACAGATCGAGATTCGTGGCCATGCCATTGAATGCCGGGTGAATGCCGAAGACCCTTACAAGTTCATCCCTTCTCCGGGGCGCATCACCATGTGGCATGCGCCGGGCGGCCCGGGGGTGCGGGTGGATTCGCATGCGTACACCAACTATTTTGTCCCCCCGAACTACGACTCGATGATCGGCAAGATCATCGTGCATGGCGACACGCGTGAACAGGCCTTGGCCCGCATGCGCACGGCGCTCTCGGAAACCGTGATCGAGGGGATCAACACCAACGTGCCGTTGCACCGTGAGCTGATGGTGGATGCCAAGTTTGTGTCGGGCGGCACCAACATTCACTATCTGGAAGAGTGGCTGTCACAGCACAAGCGGTGAAATCCTCCTGCGCATGGTTCCATGCTGGCTCCTGGCAACGGGTGCCAGCATTTCATTTTTTCTGAGAGGCGTGTTTCATGTTTGAGCTGAGTCTGATGTGTCCGGAAGACCGCATTGAGGCGGTGAGCGATGCGCTGGATGCGCTGGATGCCCTGAGCGTGTCGGTGGAGGACGCTGACGCGCAGACCGATGCCGAGCAGGCATTGTTTGGAGAGCCGGGCATGCCTCCGCCCAAGGAGGGCTGGCAGCGCAGCCGGGTGGTGGCCCTGTTTGAAACCGAAGCCGCCGCGAGCGAGGCGCAGCAATTGCTGGCCGTGCAGGATTTCTTCACGGGGTGCAAGGTGCTGGGGCTGGCGCAGGTACCCGAGCAGGACTGGGTGCGACTGACGCAGTCGCAGTTTGCACCCGTCGACATCACTCCCGACTTCTGGATTGTTCCGACCTGGCATGAGCTGCCAGCGCAGGCCCTGCGCAGCATCCGGCTGGATCCGGGGCTTGCTTTTGGCACGGGCACCCACCCCACCACGCGCATGTGCCTGCGATGGATTGCGCGCCACGGCGCCACCAGCGCAGCAGCCGGCAATCCCCTCGGCCGGGTGCTTGACTACGGCTGTGGCTCGGGCATTCTGGCCATAGGTGCGGCCAAGTTCGGCGCCACCGATATCGATGCCGTGGACATTGATCCAGCCGCCGTCGAATCCACGATGCAGAATGCCCTGGCCAACGGCGTGCAGGTGCGGGCAGGCCTGCCGGACAAGGCCCAGGGGCTCTACCAGATGGTGCTGGCCAACATTCTTGCCACTCCGTTGAGGGTACTGGCACCATTGCTGTGCGCGCATGTGGCACCAGGCGGACACCTTGTGCTGGCAGGCATTCTGGAGCGCCAGGCGCAGGAGCTGCAGGAAGCCTACGCGCCATGGATTCGCCTTGAGGTGGCGGATGCCGAGGATGGCTGGATCCTCATGACGGCCTCCCGCTGAGTTATCCACGCCGCTGAAGTTTGTCGTTAAGGGGCGCTTACTACAATGGATCGCAGATGAGCCAGATTACACGCTGCCCTTCCTGCGCGACGAAATTCAAGGTGGTTGCCGATCAGTTGCGCATCTCTGACGGCTGGGTGCGCTGCGGGCAATGCAAGGAAGTCTTCGACGCATCGGCCCATCTGCTGCCTTCTGAGTCGCAGGCTCTGCTGCCGGACGTGTCCATGACCGCGTCGCGCCCACCACCGACGCCGGTGGTACGCGCCACCAGTGCAGTGCGTGCCTGGGGCGCCCCTTCTGCGGACACCCCCGCTGCTCCTTCGGCGCTGGGTGTGCCGCCTGCCAAGGCGCACGACCTGTCCTGGGATCATCCTTTGCCAGACAGCGTGCTGGATGTGCCAGTCCAGGATGTGCCCTCGTTTCTTGTTGCGGGTAAGGCGACTTTCTCATTCCCTGGACAGGAAATGACCCTGCAGCCTACTGCTCCATTTGCCTGGAGATCGGTTGTACCCCCAGCCGGCAACGCTCTTGCTGACGGGGCAATGCCGGGGGCTGATCCCTTAGTGCCGGTGGCCGATGCGGTGCCGCCGCTCGTTCCCCTCCATAGAGGGCATTCTTCGGAAAAGGAGTCCCCTGCGCTACAGATGGGCGAGAGCCTGCCAGGCTACGAATTGCCATATGACGAGTTCCGTGAAGAGTGGCCTGAGGATGAGCGGGCCGAAGACTCTTCTACTGCAGGCGCTGCCTTGTATCCGCCACTGGAGTTGCCGCGCAAGCAATCCCTGATTGAGCCGGAAAGAGGCGGCGACTTTGTGGATGAGCATGAGATTTTGCACACGCAGAAGGATTCACCAGGACGGGGTTCGGACACGTCATTCGATGAATCTCTCTCCCCGGAATCCTTGTCCAGGGACGGTATGGGGCGAACCGAAAATCTGCAGGATGGGGCGGTGGGCGTCATCCCGCGGGCGCAGGACGAAGATGACTCGCCCGAGGGCACTTCGGGTGCGGATGAAGTGAGTTTTGTCCGCGCCGCAAAGCGCAAGGCCTTCTGGCGGCGCCCTTTGGTGCGGACGGGGTTGGGGGTCATCGCAATGGTGCTGTTGTGCACCTTGGTATTGCAGATGGTGCTGCAGGAGCGGGACCGCATTGCGGCCATGGATGTCCGTGTTCGTCCATGGCTTCAGAGGCTGTGCGAGCCCTTGCAGTGCACCTTGGCCCCGCTCAGGCAAATATCAGATGTCGTTATTGAAAGCTCTTCTTTCAACAAAGCACGCGGAGACAGCTACCAGCTGGTTTTTGTCATCAAGAACCGAGCAACGCTGCCCCTGTCCATGCCTGCGATGGAGTTGACCCTGACTGATACACAGGACCAGCCCGTGCTTCGGCGTGTATTTTTGCCCCAGGAGATGGGGGCTCCTGCGGAGCTTCCCGCACTGGGTGAATGGACCTCTTCGGTGGCGGTCGTCGTGACCACTGGCGGAGCGCGTGTGGCTGGCTATCGGCTGCTGGCGTTCTATCCCTGATTCTTAACCAACTTTTGCCATGGCTGTATTGATTTGTGGTTCCCTTGCGTTTGACACCATCATGACTTTTGAAGGGCGGTTTGCCGAGCAGATCCTGCCCGATCAACTGCACATCCTCAATGTGTCGTTTTTGGTGCCCTCCTTGCGGCGGGATTTTGGCGGGTGTGCCGGCAACATTGCCTACAGCCTGCAACTGTTGGGAGGCAAGCCGCTCCCCATGGCCATGCTGGGCAGTGACGGCGCTGATTACCTCTCGCGACTGAAGGAGCTGGGCATCAGCACTGCGCATGTGGGGCAGGCCCATGACACCTACACCGCGCAGGCCATGATCATGACGGACCGTGACAACAATCAGATCACGGCATTTCATCCCGGGGCGATGATGCAGGCCCATGTGAACCGCATTGAGCCTCAGGCCGATGTGAGTCTTGGCATTATTGCGCCCGATGGAAGGGATGCCATGCT
Source organism: Acidovorax sp. BoFeN1 (assembly GCF_003345135.1). Classification (NCBI taxonomy): domain Bacteria; kingdom Pseudomonadati; phylum Pseudomonadota; class Betaproteobacteria; order Burkholderiales; family Comamonadaceae; genus Acidovorax; species Acidovorax sp. BoFeN1. Next base: position 5,614 of record NZ_QOZT01000097.1, on the reverse strand, counting down.
GGAGCACGCCGCCCAGATGGTTGCGGCAGATATTCCGTTTGTATTCGATCCAGGCCAGGGGTTGCCCATGTTCAATGGAGCCGAACTGTCCCGGTTTGTCGAGCAGGCCACCTGGGTCACGGTGAACGACTATGAAGGCAAAATGCTGTGCGAACGCACAGGTTGGTCTTGCGCCGAAATTTCACGCAAGGTGAAGGGGTTGGTTGTCACACTGGGGGCGCAAGGTTGTGAGGTGTGGGTTGATGGAGAAAAGACCCTGGTGCCCGCGATTGAACCCGCTAAGGTAGTAGATCCGACTGGGTGTGGGGACGCATGGCGCGGGGCGTTGCTTTTTGGGTTGGAGCGCGGCTGGTCGCTCGTGCGTTGCGCCGAACTGGGCAATCGTGTGGGGGCGCTCAAGATCGCACAGCGTGGGCCACAAAACTACACACTCGACTTCACACCTACCTGATACCGTTTGCATGCCAAAACGTTTGGTCCTTCTGCTCTCTCGGTAGCGGTTGGCGCGTCTGAATCCGCTTGTTTCCGGCATAAAAAAACCCGGTGCGCAAGCACCGGGCTGGGCACTGAAAGTGCAGGATTTACGGCTTGGTGCCGGTGGGGAAGGGCCAGGCCGCCTGGGGGTTCAGCGTGGTTTGCGCGGATGGTGCTGCGGCTGGGGCCTTCGCGGCTTTTTTGGCTGGGGCTACCTTCTTTGCAGGGGCTGCTTTTGGGGCGGGGGCAGCCTTCTTGGCGGCCACTACCTTCTTGGCAGGAGCGGCAGCTTTCTTCGCTGGCGCAGCCTTCTTGGCAGCCACTACCTTCTTGGCAGGAGCGGCGGCTTTCTTCGCTGGCGCAGCCTTCTTGGCGGCCACTACCTTCTTGGCAGGAGCGGCAGCTTTCTTCGCTGGCGCAGCCTTCTTGGCGGCCACTACCTTCTTGGCGGGAGCGGCAGCTTTCTTCGCTGGCGCAGCCTTCTTGGCGGCCACTACCTTCTTGGCAGGAGCGGCAGCTTTCTTCGCTGGCGCAGCCTTTTTGGCGGCCACTACCTTCTTGGCAGGAGCGGCAGCTTTCTTCGCTGGCGCAGCCTTCTTGGCGGCCATTACCTTCTTCGCTGGTGCGGCCTTCTTGGCGGCCGGTTTTTTCGCAGTTGCCATCATGTTCTCCTTGGGTCAATTTGCAAAGAGCACTCTCTGTCTGCAGTGGACAGAAAGCGATCCATGAGGATGGAGAAAAATTCCATCTTCATGAACACGGAAACGACCCACGCGATGGCGCTCTGAAGCGTTGTCGGCGTGGGGCGTGGTGTAAAGATCCATGGTGGTGTGATGCGAAAGGCGCTAGTCCCAGGACAGCGCACCACCAGACTGGTATTCAATAACGCGGGTTTCGAAGAAGTTGCGTTCCTTCTTCAAATCGATCATCTCGCTCATCCACGGGAACGGGTTTTCTTCGTTGGGGAACAGCGTCTCCAGCCCGATCTGCGTGGCACGGCGGTTGGCGATATAGCGCAGGTAGCCCTTGAACATGGAGGCATTCATGCCCAGCACGCCGCGGGGCATGGTGTCTTCGGCGTAGCGGTATTCCAGCTCGACCGCCTTGAGAAACAGCGCCTTGATCTCGGCCTTGAACTCTGCTGTCCAGAGGTGGGGGTTTTCCAGCTTGAGCTGATTGATCAGGTCGATGCCGAAATTGCAGTGCATTGACTCGTCCCGCAGGATGTACTGGTACTGCTCGGCGGCACCGGTCATCTTGTTTTGGCGACCCAGCGCCAGGATCTGCGTGAAACCGACGTAGAAGAACAGACCCTCCATCAGGCAGGCAAAGACGATCAGCGACTTGAGTAGCGTCTGGTCGTTCTCGGGCGTGCCGGTACGGAAGTTGGGGTCCATGATCGCCTCGATGAAGGGGATCAGGAACTGGTCCTTGTCGCGAATCGACTGAACTTCGTTGTAGGCGTTGAAGATCTCGCTCTCATCAAGTCCCAGTGACTCCACGATGTACTGGTAGGCGTGCGTGTGGATGGCTTCTTCAAAGGCCTGGCGCAGGAGGAACTGGCGGCACTCGGGGGCCGTGATGTGGCGATAGGTGCCCAGCACAATGTTGTTGGCAGCCAGAGAGTCTGCAGTGACGAAGAAGCCCAGGTTGCGCTTGATGATGCGGCGTTCGTCTTCAGTCAGGCCGTTGGGGTCTTTCCACAACGCGATGTCCCGCGTCATGTTCACTTCCTGCGGCATCCAGTGGTTGGCGCAAGTGGCCAGGTATTTTTCCCACGCCCACTTGTACTTGAACGGCACCAGCTGGTTGACGTCGGTCTGGCCGTTGATGATGCGTTTGTCGGCGGCGTTCACGCGGCGGTGCGCTGCCGCAGCGGTGGGCGCGGGCGCACCACCGATGACGCTGGCTGCAGCATCCGCGGCTTGTGATGAGGGGGGCTGGAAAGACAGAGGCGGTTGTCCCGCCAGGCGGTTGTTGTTCAGACCGCCGTCCAGTTGATTTTGCGATGAGGGCTTGACTTCTTCGTCCCAGGTCAACATAGATTTTCCAGTGTTCGGATTATGAAAGCAGTGCTGCAAAAAGAAAAGCACTGAAGCGTTGTGCAGCAAGGTTTTGTTGCTTCACAACACATGCGCAACGCATCGGACAGGGCCGGCGCGTTGCAGTTGCGGTGCTTACTGACAGGCTTCGCAACCGGGATCGTCGATCGCGCAGAACTTGATGTCTGTTGCAGGCAGTGCAGTTGCCTGTGCGGCCGCAGCGGCAGCCGCAGTTTCGAGTGCGCTGGGCTGGGCCCGCGCAGGTGCCGATGCGCTGGTTGCACCACCGTCATTGCCCGACGAAACCGCGTTGAGCTGGCGCGTGGTCACCGTGCTCATCTCGACGTGTGTGGCACTTTGTGTGCGCAGGTAGTACGTGGTCTTGAGTCCGCGCACCCAGGCAAGTTTGTAGGTGTCGTCCAGTCTTTTGCCCGATGCGCCGGCCATGTAGATGTTCAGGCTCTGCGCCTGGTCAATCCACTTCTGACGGCGCGATGCTGCCTCCACCAGCCACTGTGGGTCGACTTCAAACGCCGTGGAGTACAGCGCCTTGATGTCCTGGGGCACACGGTCGATCGGGTGGAGCGATCCCTTGAAGTGCTTGAGGTCCATGATCATCACGTCATCCCACAAGCCCAGTCGCTTGAGGTCGCGCACCAGGCCACCATTGATCACGGTGAATTCGCCTGAAAGGTTGGACTTGACTGACAGGTTGCCGAACGAGGGTTCGATGGAGGCATCCACCCCAATGATGTTGGAAATCGTGGCCGTGGGGGCGATGGCAACGCAATTCGAGTTGCGCATGCCGTCCTGTGCAATCTTGTTGCGCAGGGCGTCCCAGTCCAGCGTGGACGAGCGATCCACTTCCACATAACCGCCGCGGGCCGTTGACAGCATATCGAGCGTGTCCAAAGGCAGGATGCCGCGATCCCAAAGCGAGCCTTTGTAGCTGTGATATTTGCCGCGCTCCCTGGCCAGATCACTGGAAGCCCAGTAGGCGTAATAGCAGATGGCTTCCATCGAGTGATCGGCAAATTCCACGGCTTCTTGCGAAGCGTAAGGAATGCGCAGTTCGTACAGGCTGTCCTGAAAGGCCATGACCCCCAGGCCCACCGGGCGGTGGCGCAGGTTGGACTCCCGGGCCTTCTTGACGGCGTAGTAGTTGATGTCGATCACGTTGTCGAGCATGCGCATGGCCACCTTGATGGTCTTCTTGAGCTTGTCGTGGTCGAGTTTGCCGTCCTTGATGTGCTGCAGCAGATTGACCGAACCCAGGTTGCACACGGCGGTTTCGGTGTCGCTGGTGTTCAGCGTGATTTCGGTGCACAGGTTGGACGAGTGCACCACGCCGGCGTGCTGCTGGGGTGAACGCACGTTGCAGGCATCCTTGAACGTGATCCAGGGGTGGCCGGTTTCGAACAGCATGGTCAGCATCTTGCGCCACAGGTCGGTGGCCTGTACCGTCTTGGCAGGCTTGATCTCGCCGCGCGCTGCCGCCTCTTCGTAGGCGACATAGGCCTTTTCAAAGGCTGCGCCAAAAAGGTCGTGCAGGTCAGGCACGTCAGACGGCGAGAACAGCGTCCAGGTGCCCTTTTCCATCACGCGGCGCATGAACAGATCGGGAATCCAGTTGGCGGTATTCATGTCGTGCGTGCGGCGGCGGTCGTCACCGGTGTTCTTGCGCAGCTCCAAGAACTCTTCGATATCGAGGTGCCAGGTTTCCAGGTAGGTGCAGACGGCGCCTTTGCGCTTGCCGCCCTGGTTCACGGCCACGGCCGTGTCGTTGACCACTTTGAGGAAGGGCACCACCCCTTGCGACTCGCCATTGGTGCCCTTGATGTGGCTGCCCAGCGCGCGCACGCGGGTCCAGTCGTTGCCCAGGCCGCCAGCAAACTTGGAAAGCAGGGCGTTTTCCTTGATGGACTCATAGATGCCATCGAGGTCGTCGGGTACTGTTGTGAGGTAGCAGCTGGACAACTGCGAACGCCGCGTGCCGCTGTTGAACAGCGTGGGCGTGCTGGACATGAAGTCGAAGCTGGAAAGAATCTCATAGAACTCGATGGCGCGTGCTTCGCGGTCGATCTCATTGAGCGAGAGTCCCATGGCCACGCGCATGAAGAAAGCCTGGGGCAGCTCGATGCGCGTTTTCTTGACGTGCAGGAAGTAGCGGTCATACAGGGTTTGCAGGCCGAGGTAATCAAATTGCAGGTCGCGGTCGGCCTTGAGGGCGGCGCCCAGGCGCTGCAGGTCGTACTGCAGCAGACGTTCATCCAGCAGCTCGTGCTCCACACCCTTCTTGATGAACTGCGGGAAATAGTCCACATAGCTTTGCGCCATTTCGGCCTGAGTGACTTCGCGGCCCAGCACCTCACGCACGATCGTGTGCAGCAACAGGCGCGCTGTGGCGTAGGTGTAGTCCGGATCCTTCTCGATGAGTGTGCGTGCGGCAAGAATGGACGCCTTGTAGACCTCTTCCATCGGTACGCCGTCATACAGGTTGCGCATGGTTTCCGCCACGATGGGCTGGGCGCTGATGTCTGAACCCAGGCCGACGCAGGCCGATGCAATGAGCGACTGCAGGCGGGCCAGGTCCAGCGCCACGCGCTCACCGCCGTCCATGACATGCAACTGGGGGGCTGCAGGGGTTTGCTCTTCGGCTTGTCGCGCGCGCTCCTGGGTGCGGCGCTCGCGGTAGAGCACGTAGGCCCGAGCAATTTCATGGTGACCGCTGCGCATCAGCCCCAGTTCCACCTGGTCCTGCACGTCCTCAATGTGAAAGGTGCCGCCGCCGGGGCGTGAGCGCATCAGCGCGCGGGTCACATTCTGGGTCAGCATGTCCACCACCTCGCGCACGCTGGCCGATGCGGCGCCTTGTGTACCGTGCACGGCCAGAAAGGCTTTCATCATGGCGACGGCGATCTTTTGCGGCTCAAACGGGACCACTGCGCCGTTGCGCCGGATGATCTGGTAGTGGGTCAGCACATTGGCCGTCGCGGGAGCGTGGGATGGCAGCGCCTGTGGCGTGGCGGCGAGGTTGTCGGGGGTGGTCAAAGCAGCTTGCATGGGTGTCCTCTTCTGTGGGCTGTACGGGATGGGCG
>NZ_QOZT01000096.1:0-12678 GCF_003345135.1 Acidovorax sp. BoFeN1 | reverse complement strand
CAGACATGATCTTCAACTCCCATGCTTGTACATGCGCGCTCAACGGTGGCGCGCGTAACCGTTCGGGCTCAATGAAGACCAGCGCGGTGGCCGTGCGTTCTGTACTCAGGGACGGGCTTGAAAACCCAAGTCGCTACCAAACTGCACGGACCGGTCTGGCTGCCTTAAAGGCCGTCAAACTTTACCGCGATGGTCGAAAGGAAGATACAAGCGCGCACCATTTTGCAATCCTGCCTGTGCTCAACCTCTGATTGACGGAGTTTTCACATGCGCCTTGCCTTCTCCACTTTCTCTGCGCTTTCTCAATCGTTTTCTGCACTCGCACACTGGCTTCACCCGAGCCGTGGCGCGCTTTCAGGCAGTGCTGCGGCACCTTCAGCGCACACTGCCAGCGGCTGCAGCCACGGCCCCTCACCGGGCGCGGTCTCGGATTTTGCCGGGCAGTCGAAACCTCCGTTGCGACACCTGGCAAGCGTCGGCATGTCTGTACCGCGCAGCCACATCACACATCGCGTACAAAGTGCGACGTCGGGCACTTTCGCGCCTGGTGCATCCAGTCACCGAAACGCTCGACGCCCAGTACGCGTGCTGCACCCAGCAGCCCGCTCAGAGGTCGGGCGCATGATCATCGCGGGCCGCATGGCCGACGTCTGCGCCGAACTGGAGCGCATGGCGGCGGGCGATCCATGTCATCACTGATACCGGTGTCCGTATATCCGAAACTGCGAGCGCCACAAAACGTTGCATTCTGATAGCGGCCTTCTGGCCTGAGCAGGCGTCGACCAGTCCACGCCAAGGCACAATGTCGAGATGAACATTGTGATACTGGATGACTATCAGGATGCGGTGCGCAAACTCCACTGCGCAAGTCGGCTTGATCCCTATTCTGCGAAGGTTTACACCAACACGGTGAAAGGTCAAGGACAGTTGGCCGTGCGCCTGAAGGATGCCGACATCATCGTGCTTGTGCGTGAACGCACCCAGATCACGCGCCAGCTGGTCGAGAAACTGCCACGACTGAAGCTGATTGCCCAAACTGGCAAGATAGGTAGCCATATCGATGTGGCAGCCTGCACCGAACGGGGCATTGCGGTGGCAGAGGGGGTTGGATCGCCTGTGGCGCCGGCGGAACTCACCTGGGCGCTGGTGATGGCGGCCACGCGACGGTTACCGCAGTACATTGCCAACCTCAAACACGGCGCGTGGCAGCAGTCCGGGCTCAAGGCGGCCTCCATGCCTCCCAACTTCTGCATCGGCAGCGTGTTGCGCGGAAAAACGCTGGGAATCTGGGGTTATGGCCGTATTGGTCAACTGGTGGCAGGTTATGGCCGCGCGTTTGGCATGAACGTGCGCGTTTGGGGTCGCGAAGCGTCCCGCGCCCAAGCCCTGACCGATGGTTACCAGGCGGCCACCAATCGGGAAGAGTTTTTCTCGCAATGCGATGTGCTGTCCCTGCACCTGCGGCTCAATGACGAAACCCGCGGCATCATTTCACTGGAAGACCTTTCGTGCATGAAGCCCACCGCGCTGCTGGTCAACACCTCGCGGGCTGAACTGATTGAGCCCGATGCACTGATTGCAGCCCTGAACCGCGGCCGCCCCGGCCTGGCTGCCGTGGATGTTTTTGAAAGTGAACCCATCCTGCAAGGCCATGCCCTGCTGCGCCTGGAGAACTGCATCTGTACGCCCCACATCGGGTATGTCGAGCAGGACAGCTACGAACTGTATTTCGGTGCTGCCTTTGATAACGTGGTGAACTTCATCAAGGGGACGCCCACCAATATCGCCAATCCCGGTGCGCTGCAAGTGCGACGTTGAGGCTTGGTCGCTTCCCCTGCGTTACTAAAGCGCCCAAACAAAAAGGCTTCCCGAGGGAAGCCTTTTTGTTGGGCAGCATCCAGAGCTGCTGCCCGCCGACTCTCTCGATTTAGTTCAGAGGGGTCTTTTTTCCATCCTTGTAGACATACAAGGTGATGGCTGGGTTCTTCATTTCTCCGTTAGGCTCAAAGGAGATCGTCGAGGTCACGCCCTTGAACTGCGATTTCAGCAATTCGGGGGTATAGACCTTGGGGTCCACGGAATTGGCGCGTTTCATGGCGTCGACAATCAGGTGAGTAGCGTCGTAGGTGTAGGGGCTGTAGACCTGGAACTGACCTGGGTACTTGGCGTCGTACTTGGCTTTCCACGCCTTGCCGCCGGGCATCTTGTCGAGCGACGCACCACCTTCAGCGCACACCACGTTGGACAGGGTCTTGGCGCCGGCAGCCAGCTTGGCGATTTCGGCGGTGCAGATGCCGTCACCACCAAAATACTTCACGTTGCCCATGCCCAGCTGCTCCATCTGGCGCAGCATCGGACCGCCTTGGGGATCCATGCCACCGAAGAAGATGGCATCAGGGTTCTTGGACTTGATAGCCGTCAGGATGGCCATGAAGTCGGTGGCCTTGTCGGTAGTGAACTGCTCGTCCACAACCTTCATGCCCTTTTCGGCGGCAACCTTCTTGAACACGTTGGCCACACCCTGGCCATAGGCCGTGCGATCGTCAACGATAGCGACCGTCTTGAGCTTCAGGGTGTCAGCGGCATAGAACGCCAAGCCTGCGCCCAAGGCGTTGTCGTTGGCAATGATGCGGAAGGTGGTCTTGTATCCAGGCTTCGTCAGGTTGGGGTTGGTGGCCGCACCCGTAACGTGAGGAATGCCGCAGTCGTTATAGACCTTGGACGCAGGAATGGTCGTACCGGAGTTCAGGTGACCCACGACGCCAGCCACTTTGGCATCGCACAGTTTTTGTGCAGCAGCCGTGCCCTGCTTGGGATCTGCTGCATCGTCTTCCGCCTGCAACTCGAACTTGATCTTCTTGCCACCGATGGTGACGCCCTGAGCGTTCAACTCTTCAATGGCCATGCGCGCGCCATTTTCGTTGTCCTTGCCGTAGTGGGCTTGGGCGCCGGATACCGGAGCCACGTGGCCGATTTTGACCACTTGCTCTTGTGCAGAGGCCATACCAGCAACAGCTGCGATAGCAGCAACCACGGTCAGTTTCAACTTCAATTGCATATCAATCTCCAGTAAAGATAAACGCTGAGAATTGTTCTTGTGTCTCAACGCAGGCGAACATATCGCAATTTACGGGCCAGATCATTAGGGAACACGCCTAAATGCGAGTGAAACCACAGGGATATACCCTGTCATCCAATGGACTACGACGGATTGCCGCTAGCCAGCTCGTCAGCCACCGCCTCATAAACCGCATGCCGCACCACCGATTCGATTTCTTCCCGCAAACGGGGCAGTACGGACCGGGTCTGCTCCTGCACTACCAGTGCAATCGCCTCGCGCAACCTTTGGTCGAGCACCACATCCACACGCTGCATCACCCGGTGCACCATGTACTCCTCCATGCCCGGCGGCAAGGGGCGGCGCGCGGCGGGCGCCGGGACGTGCTGAGCGCTGGCGACGTCCGCCAGCTCGTTGGTCGGAGATCGCACCGGCACGACGGGAACTGCAACCCTTGCCTGGATGGATGGCGCGGACGGTGAAATGGAAGGGGCAAGCACCTTGGTCGACGTGGCAGCTTGCGCCACTGGCACTGAAACGGGGAGTACATCTGGCCCCTGCACCACTTCGGTGAGAGTCGGTACAAAACGAGGAAGCGGCTTGGGAGGGTGAGGCATCAGTCGACCTTCAACACGAGATCATGGCGTGTGATTGCATAGCCCTGTGACGCATAGTGGCGCCAACGCGCACGCGCTTCACCGCGGTCCACCTCATCGGTGGCACTGACCACCTCTACCAGACGCTCAAAACTACCAAATCCGGGCGGCACGACGCCCCCCAGATTCAGCAACATCTCGTGATGTGGCCCCTGCTGCACATCCACGGCAAGCACCACGGGGGAGAACCGCAAAAGCTCTTCCCCTGCGTCGATGCGGCAATGGGCCACGTAATCCTGGGGCGTCATGTTCCAGAGCATGTCGTCGAGTTCAGCCAGCGTTTGTGCTGAACCTGTGATCATGAGCTGTACGCCACTGCGCAGTGCCTTGCGGGCAAACCGGCATGCGTAGGCCATTTTGTCTGGCGCATTGAAGTGGAAAGCGATTTCCGTCATGACGCTCTCAAGCAGGCTTCGATTGGACCTTGCGCCGGGAAGGTAGAGCGGGCTTAACAGCCTTGACCGTGCCCGTTGCGGAGCGCTGCTGCGCATGGCCCAGCAGGTAATGCACCAGCAAGCCAACAGGTCGGCCGGTGGACCCCTTGCCGGCACCACTTTTCCACGCAGTGCCGGCAATATCCAAGTGCGCCCATGGAAACTCGCCCACGAATCGCTGCAAAAACTTGGCCGCCGTGATGGAACCGCCTGCTCGTCCCGCCACATTGCCCATGTCGGCAAAATTGCTCTTCAACCCTTCCGCGTAGTCTTCGTCCAACGGCATGCGCCAGCAAAGATCTTGCGCCTCATCCCCAGCCGCAGACAAGGCCGCAGCCAGTACATCGTTGTTTGCAAAGAGTCCGCTGCGCACAGCTCCCAAAGCAATCACACAGGCACCGGTCAAGGTGGCGATGTCCACCACCGCTGCCGGCTTGAAGCGCGCGGCATAGGTCAACACGTCACAAAGTACCAACCGACCTTCCGCGTCTGTGTTCAATACCTCGATCGTCTGACCGCTCATGCTGGTAACCACATCACCGGGCTTCACCGCCCGACCGTCCGGCATGTTCTCGCACGCAGGAATGAGGCCCACCACATTGATTGCGGGCTGCAATTCTCCAAGAGCGCGAAATACACCCAGCACACTCGCCGCGCCGCACATGTCGAATTTCATTTCGTCCATCTCGGCGGCAGGCTTGATGGAGATGCCGCCGGTGTCAAAAGTGATGCCTTTGCCCACGAGCACCACCGGGGCATCGGACTTGCTCGCACCACTGTAACGAAGTTCGATCAGCCGCAACGGCTCCTCGGAGCCTCGTGCAACGGCCATGAATGCCCCCATGCCAAGTCGGGCAACTTCGGCAGGGCCGTGCACCTTGCACTGGATGCGGGGCTGGCTGCCAAGGGACTTGGCGGCATCTGCCAAAAGACTCGGCGTTGCGTAATTTGCCGGACGGTTTCCCCATTCGCGGGCAAACTCCACCCCCGCCACAAGACCCACCCCGTGCGCAAATGCCTCGCGAACCGGTTGTGCATGAACGACGCCGATCACCACCCGATTCAGGGTGCGCGCTTCGGCCTTGGGCTTGGTGGTGGCATAAACATAACTGGCATCCGCAACTGCCTGCACTGCAGCACTTACGCCATCTGGCTGGGCTTCGCCAGCAAAACACACTACCGCTCGCTTGACCTGAGGCAGCTTGAAAGTTGTCGCAATGGCTTGTAAGGCCTGGCGAATGGCGCGGGCCGAGCCGTTGCCTGCGCCCAACAGCACAACGCGACGTGCGCTGACAGCGGGTGCCAGATAGAGTTGGAGGTGTGTGCCGGCCTTGGCCTTCAGATCGCCACATTTGAGTGCATGGGCAGCAAGCACCGACAAGGCGTCCTGCCCCGGCCTGAAGCCCTCGGGTACCAACACGACAAGTAGATCGCATTTTTCGGTAGCAGCAGCCGTCAACTCCAGCGTCTTCAGATCAAAGTTCATAATCGGTGTTTTCCTTCGAGCCAATGTTATTCGATTCATCCATTCGCAGAGAGCTGGCGCGGAGCTTTGGCGCCACGCTCGTGGTGCTCGTCACGGTAGTCATGACCATGATGCTGATCCGAACCCTCGGTCAGGCGTCGCGCGGCAGTGTCAACCCTTCCGACGTCATGTTGGTCATGGGCTTCACGGTGCTGGGGCAACTCCCAATCATCCTCAGCCTGAGTCTTTTTGTCGCTGTGGTGGGAGTCCTGTCACGCATGTACAGGGACAGCGAAATGGTGATCTGGTTCTCAAGTGGCCAGGGACTCATGAGCCTGCTGCGCCCATTGCTGCGCTTTGCATGGCCCGTGATGGCAGTCATTGCCATCCTGTCCCTTGGGGTATGGCCGTGGGCTAATGCCCAGATTCAGGAGCTCAAGACGCGCTATGAACAACGCAGCGACATCGACCGCATTGCGCCTGGCGAATTTCAGGAGTCAGCCAACGGTAGCCGGGTGTTTTTTATCGACAAGGACAGCCCGGACACCCAGGCGGGAAACAACATTTTCATTGCGGCCAGCAGCGGCGCCAAAGAATCGGTAACGTCAGCTCGCAGTGCTCGCCTGGAAATACGTGCAGGCGAACGCTTCGCATTGCTTAGTCAGGGGCAGCGACTGGAGTCCACTACGGACCAGCCAGGCCTGAAACTGAGTGAGTTTTCGGAATACGGCACCCGCATCGGTTCGGCATCCGGCACAGGTACAGATCAACTGGCTGTCAAGACCCGCGCTACCCATGAGCTGTTCTTGCAATCGACCATACCCGCATACCAGGCAGAACTGGGCTGGAGACTTGGACTGGCAGTGGCGGCCGTCAACTTTGTCATTCTGGGCTTGGCTCTGGCCAGCGTGAACCCACGCGCCGGTCGCAGCGGCGGCATGATGTTTGCACTGTTATCTTTCGTTGTGTACTACAACCTCATGACGCTTGGGCAGAGCTGGGTTGGAGCAGGAAAGCTGGGATTGCCAACCTTCATGATTCTCCTTCATGGTGGCACGGCAGTACTCGCGCTGGCCATCCTGGCTGCGCGACACAATCACTGGACGCTCCGGCGTCTGCGCAAAACCCGGAGTCCCGCATGAGAGTACTTCGCCGCTTCATTCACCGAGAAGCACTCCTTGCTGTGGGATTTGTGACGCTGGGGTTCCTTGCGCTGTTTTTTTTCTTCGATCTGATCGACGAGTTGCGTTGGGTTGGCCGGACGGGGCCTGACGGCTACCAACTCTCCCACGCGTTACTTTTTGTGTCGCTGAGCATTCCCAATCATCTTTACGAATTGCTCCCGATCACAGTGCTCATCGGCACCATTTTCGTCATGGCGCGGCTGGCCCAAAGCTCCGAATTCACCATCATGCGTACCAGCGGCCTGGGCCCTTGGCAGGCATTGCGCACCTTGCTGACTCTTGGTGGGTTCTTTGTACTACTGACCTTTGCCGTGGGCGACTACATTACCCCACTGTCGGAACGAGCGGCGCAGCTCATCAAGGTGCGCCACCTTGGACGGTTGACCTCTGGTGCCACCGGCGCTTGGCTCAAAGAGCGCCAGCAAGACCATTCCTTTGCAGTGAACGTGCGCGCATTAACCCCCGAAGGCGGCATGTTGGGCGTGCGCATTTTCGAATTTGATGAAAAAGGGCAACTGACCTCACAGACCCATGCGGTGTCGGGGCGATTCGCTTCCCCTGGGATGTGGGAGCTACTCCAAGTAAGGCGCAGCAGCTTTCTTCAACTAGACAGCGAGGAAGTCCGGGTCGAACAGCTGCAAACTCCCGCACTGCAATGGCCGACCCGCATCAGTGCCGACATGGTGGCGGCCTCACTGCTCAAGCCTGACCGTATGGCAACGGTCGACCTCTTCCAGTACATCCGCCATCTTGATGCCAACGGCCAGTCCGCCCAACGGTATGAAATTGAGTTTTGGCGCAAGGTTTTTTACCCCCTGAGTTGCTTGGTAATGGTGGTTTTGGCATTGCCGTTTGCATACTTGCACTTTCGTGCAGGCGGAATTGCAGGTTATGTATTTGGCGGCGTGATGGCAGGCATCAGCTTCTTTTTACTGAACAATGTGTTCGGCTACGCCGGTAATTTGCAGAATTGGTCACCCTGGCTCACTGCTGCGGCTCCTGGATTGATTTACTCCCTCTTGTCGCTCGCAGCCTTTGGTTGGCTGGTCTTGCGACGCTAAGCCCACTATTACCCCTTTTGCGTATGCCCCACACACTTCCTGCCATCGTGCTCTTTTCCCATGGCTCACGCGACCCTCTTTGGCGCGCGCCCATAGAAGCAGTTGCCTCACGCATTGCCTTGCACCATCCAGATAGGTTGGTGCAATGTGCCTATCTTGAGCTGTGCGAACCGACATTGGCCCAGGCAGCAGAGGCTCTCGCTCAACGGGGCGCAACCCACATGGTGGTCGTGCCAATGTTTCTTGGTACCGGAAAACATGCGCGTGAAGACCTGCCCTTGTTGGTGGAGCAACTCCGCTCACTTCACCCATCGGTGAAATTCAGCGTGCAGGCGGCCATTGGAGAGGACAACCGCATGACGACACTGATGGCCGAAATAGCCTGTGACTTCTCCACGACCGACTTCAACTCTTAGACAAATAAAACATAATGATGCGAATTTTTAGGCGTCATTAGATATGAATTTGCACCAATTCCGATTTGTTCAAGAGGCAGCCCGCCGCAACCTTAATCTGACCGAGGCGGCCAAAGCCCTGCACACCTCGCAGCCCGGCGTATCCAAGGCAATCATCGAGCTGGAAGAAGAACTCGGAATTGACATTTTCGCGCGCCACGGAAAGCGACTCAAACGCATCACAGAACCCGGCCAGCACGTACTCAAGAGCATTGAGGTCATCATGCGCGAGGTAGGCAATCTCAAGCGCATTGGAGAACAGTTCAGTGCGCAGGACAGTGGAACCCTGTCGATCGCCACCACCCATACTCAGGCGCGCTATGTATTGCCGGTCCCCGTGGCGCGACTCCGCGAGGCATACCCGAAAGTCAACATCAGCCTGCACCAGACCACGCCCGATCAGGTCGCACGCATGGTGATTGATGAAGTGGCGGAAATTGGCATGGCTACCGAGTCGCTGGCCGACTACCCCGAGCTGGTGACCCTGCCCTGCTATGAATGGGAACATGTGTTGGTGCTGCCTCCGGGTCATCCGCTGACCCAGAAAGAGCGCATTGGACTGGATGATATCGCCCACGAACCTCTCATTACCTACCACCCAACCTTTACAGGGCGCGGCAAGATTGACCAGGCCTTTGCAACGAGGCGACTTCAACCGCGCATTGCACTCGAAGCCATCGACTCCGACGTGATCAAGACTTATGTGCGCTTGGGCTTGGGCATCGGCATCGTGGCTGAAATGGCTATGCGCGAAGATCCTTTGGGTGACTTGGTTGTGCAACCCGTGGGTCATCTTTTCGGGCAGAGCGTCGCACGGGTGGCCTTCAAGCGCGGAGCCTACTTGCGTAACTTTGTCTACAAATTCGCCGAACTGCTGAGCGACCGCCTGAGCCGCGAACTCATAGCCCGCGCCATGGCAGGGCATGTCAATGATTACGAACTCTGAGCATCTGTTGTAACCGACCGATCCCTCGCATCTTTTGTACTTTTTCCCATGACCTCCACCGCCGCGAGTCCACTCACACCGACATTTCCCAGCAAGCTACCCCAGGTCGGCACTACCATTTTTTCAGTCATGTCGGCACTTGCCGCTGAACATGACGCGGTGAATCTGGGCCAGGGATTTCCTGATTTTGAATGTGATCCAGCCTTGGTCGATGCGGTGACACAGGCCATGAAGGCCGGTCACAACCAGTACCCGCCCATGCCCGGTATTCCAGCATTGCGCGAGGCTGTTGCTTCAAAAATAGAAGCAACCTATGGTCGAAAATATTGCGCCAACGCCGAAATTACCATCACGTCAGGGGCTACCCAAGCGATCCTCACGGCCATTCTGGCCATCGTGCACGCGGGCGACGAAGTCATTGTGCTCGACCCTTGTTATGACAGCTACGCCCCCAACATCGAACTGGCAGGTGGCATTGTTGTGCGGGTCCCCCTTACCCCAGGAACGTTTCGCCCCGACTTTTCTCTGATTGGCGGGGCAATCTCGCCACGAACCCGCGCCCTCATCATCAACAGTCCGCACAACCCTAGCGCTACAGTCTGGAGCGCTGAAGATATGCTCGCACTGCAGGAACTGCTGGCCCCCACCAACATCTTGCTGATCAGCGATGAAGTTTACGAACACATGGTTTTCGATGGTGCTGAACACCAGAGCACCGCACGTTTCCCAGGCTTGGCGGCGCGGGCCTTCGTTGTATCGAGCTTTGGCAAAACCTTCCACGTTACGGGGTGGAAGGTTGGAACCGTGGCCGCACCTGCATACCTCACTGCCGAATTCCGAAAGGTACACCAGTTCAATGTGTTTACCGTGAACACGCCCATGCAGTACGGACTGGCCGAGTATTTGAAAGAACCTGCGCCTTATCTACAGCTACCGGCTTTCTATCAAGCTAAACGCGACCTGTTCCGCGAAGGCCTGGAAGGCTCGCGTTTGAAATTGCTTCCCAATACAGGCAGCTATTTTCAATGCGTAGACACGACAAACGTGAGCGATCTAAATGAGTCGGACTTTTGCCAGTGGCTAGTGCGTGAAGTGGGGGTTGCCGCCATTCCCTTGTCTGCTTTCTACGGCGATGGTTTTAATCAAGGAGTCGTTCGCTTTTGCTTTGCCAAAAAAGACGAAACCTTGCATGAAGCCATTAGAAGATTGAAAAAACTCTAATGCCAATCATTGCTTTCGACCTAAGCACGCGGCAATCCCATGTTGGCCGCAGCCGGCCTGCCGGCTATCGATCAGGCGCTCGCAGCTTACCAACGATGCGGCAGCAATTCTTCCACCCGGCTGGCCCTTTGCGTGGGCAACCGCGTCAGCACATCCTTGAGGTAGGCATAGGGTCATGCCCGTTCATGCGGGCCGACTGTACCAGGCTCATCACCGCCGCCGCCCGCTGGCCCGCGCGCAAGCTGCCGGCGAACAGCCAGTTGCTCCTGCCAATGGCGATCGGCCGGATCTGGTTCTCGATCCAGTTGTTGTCCACGGGCAATTGCCCGTCATCGACGAAGCGCGTCAGCGCAGTCCAGCGCCGCAGGCTGTAATCCAAAGTCCTGGCCGTCGCTGAGCTGTCCGGCAGCTTTTGCCGCTGCAGCGCCATCCATTCGTGCAGCGCATCAAGCACCGGCTTGGTGTGCTGCTGGCGGATGCCCTGGCGCTGATCGGCGTTGAGGTCTTTGACCTCGCGCTCTATGTCGTAGCCCTTGGCGAGCTGCTCCAGTGCGAAGCCTGCGATCTGGCTTTTGTTCGCCGCATGCAGGTCAAAGAATTTACGGCGGGCGTGCGCCAAGCAGCCGACTTCCATGATGCCCTGCGCAAACCCCGCTTTGTACCCAGCGAAGTCGTCGCAGATCAGCGCGCCCAGCCACTCGCCCAGGAAGTTGCGCGCATGTTCACCGGCCCTGGACTCACAGAAGTCGTACACAACGGCCTTGATATCCTGGAAGGCACCCGGTGCGTAGGCCCACAGGTAGGCCCACAGGTAGGCCCACAGGTAGGCCCACAGGTAGGCGCGGTGGGTCGCACCCTTCCCGGGCTTGAGCATCTGCACCGACATCTCGTCGGCGCGCAGTACGCGCTGGCCCAGTATCTCGGCTTTGAGCGCATCCTCCAGCGGTTGCAGCCGCACGCCGCAGGTGCCCACCCATTGCGCCAGGGTGGAACGGGCAATGGCCAGACCGGAGCGCGCAAAGATGGTTTCCTGGCGGTACAGAGGCAGGTGATCGGCGTACTTGGCGACCAGCACCTGGGCCAGCAGGCCCGTGGCGGGGATGCCCTTCTCGATCACATGCGCTGCAACTGGAGCCTGGGCGATGGACTCGCACTTGGCGCAGGCCCACTTGCCACGAACGTGGCGCTCCACTGTGAACACACCGGGCACATAGTCGAGCTCCTCGGCCACGTCTTCTCCGATGCGCTGCATCAGGCAACCGCACTGGCAGGTGCTCGACTCAGGCTGTGGCCCGCTGCACTGTCGAGGGGCTGATGCGGCGTCTGGGGTTGCGCGGGGTGATGCGCGGCAAGGTCGTGAGAACCACCATCAGCGACAACAAAGCACCTTGCCCGCTGGACAGGGTTAATCGGCAGTTCAAGGCGGATCGGCCCAATCAGCTGTGGGTCTCGGACTTTACCTACGTCTCGACCTGGCAGGGCTGGCTGTACGTGGCCTTCGTCATCGACGTCTTCGCCCGGCGCATTGTGGGCTGGCGCGTAAGCAGTTCGATGCGAACGGACTTCGTGCTCGATGCGCTGGAGCAGGCGCTGTACGCGCGCCAACCCGATCAGGGCAGCAGCCTGGTCCATCACTCGGATCGAGGCTCGCAATACGTCAGCATCCGGTACAGCGAACGCCTGGCCGAGGCGGGCATCGAGTCCTCGGTGGGCAGCAAGGGCGACAGCTACGACAACTCGCTGGCCGAGACAATCAACGGGCTCTACAAGACCGAGCTGATACATCGACGCACCCCTGGAAGACCAAGGAGGCCGTGGAACTGGCCACGCTGGAATGGGTGGCGTGGTTCAACCATAACAGGCTGCTCGAACCCATCGGGTACATCCCGCCCGTAGAAGCTGAGGCAAACTACTACCGGCAACTCGCCAGTCAGACTGCCATGATGGTAGCCTGACTTAAATCAACTGGCCTCCAGGAAAGCCGGGGCGATTCAGATACCAACAGTCAGCGGTGGATGTTGCTTTTCTCGCATATCTGACCATCACTATTGAATTTTGCCCCACCCGTTTTCGCAAACCGACACTGGTGCGCGAGATGAGTATTCTAAGGCGCTTGAGAGAACTCAGGAGAAGGAACTCGGCAAATTGATACCGTAACTTCGGGAGAAGGTATGCCCCAAGTAGGTGAACCTGTACAA
>NZ_QOZT01000095.1:0-13003 GCF_003345135.1 Acidovorax sp. BoFeN1 | reverse complement strand
GCTCAGGGGCATGGAGAAGAAAAAACGTCGTGCAAAAGTGAAAGGGGAAGGGCAGAGGCAACCATGCTAGCGGCACACCGCCGCGCCGTCGTGCACCGGCGTGACAGGGCCTGCCGCAGTCAGCCGTGCTGAATGGCCACTGTTTTGAGCGTGGTGAAGCCATACAGCGCCTCCAGGCCCTTTTCGCGCCCGTAACCACTGGATTTGACGCCGCCAAAGGGCAGTTCCACACCGCCTGCGGCGCCGTAGTTGTTGATGAACACCTGGCCGCTGTGCACGCGCCGGGCCATGCGGAACTGGCGGCTGCCGTCGCGCGTCCAGATGCCCGCCACCAGCCCGAACTGCGTGGCATTGGCCAGCTCCACAGCATGGTCTTCGTCCTGAAAGGCCATGGCCGACAGCACGGGGCCAAACACTTCTTCTTGCGCCAGACGGTGATCCACCGGCACATCGCGCAGCAGCGTGGGGGCCTGGTAATAGCCGGTTTCGGGCGCCTCGTCCACGATCTGGCCCTGGGCCACCATGGCGATGCCGGCCACCTGCGCGTCAGATAAAAAGTCCCACACGCGCTGCTGCTGCGACTGGCGGATCAGCGGGCCCACATTCAGGTCCATGGCGGCGGGGCCCACGCGCAGCGCTTCAAAGGCAGTGCCCAGGCGCTCCAGCAGCGGCTCGTAGACCAGCGAGTCAATCAGCACGCGTGAGCCGGCCGAGCAGGTCTGCCCGGCGTTTTGCACGATGGCGTTGATGACCACCGGCACGGCGGCGTCCAGGTCGGCATCGGCAAAGATGATCTGGGGACTTTTGCCGCCCAGCTCCAGCGTTACCGGGCAGTGGCGCTCGGCGGCCACCTGCTGGATTTGCGTGCCAATCTTGGGGCTGCCCGTGAAGCTGATGTGGGCAATGCCCGGGTGGCGTGCCAGCGCGTCGCCCACCTCGTGCCCGTAGCCGGTGACGATGTTGAGCGCGCCCGACGGAAAACCCACCTCGGCCGCCAGTTGTGCCACGCGGATCAGGCTCAGGCACGCGTCTTCGGCGGGTTTGACCACGCACACATTGCCTGCCGCCAGGGCGCCGCCCACGCTGCGGCCAAAAATCTGCATGGGATAGTTCCACGGAATGATGTGGCCCGTCACTCCATGGGGCTCACGCCAGGTCAGCACGCTGTAGCCGTTGGGGTAGGGAATGGTCTCGCCGTGGAATTTGTCGCAGGCACCCGCATAAAACTCGAAGTAGCGCGCCAGCGCCAGCGCATCGGCCCGCGCCTGTCTGGTGGGCTTGCCGCAGTCGCGCCGCTCCAGCGCGGTCAGTTCGTCGGCGTGCTCCAGAATTTTTGCCGAGAGCTTTTGCAACAGGCGGCCCCGGTCGGCAGGCGCCATCTTTTGCCACACAGCGTGGTAGCACTGGCGCGCGGCATGCACGGCGGCATCGATGTCGTCGGCCGTGCCGCGCTGGATCTCGTCAAACGGCTGGCCGTCGGACGGGTCGATCACCGGGATGGTGCGGCCGGAGGCGGACGCAACGGAGGCGTTGGCGATGAAGTGCAGTTGCATGGCCAAATTGTGCGACAAAAACAATGTGTTCTTATGGTTTTTAGGCAAAAATGGCCTATAGCCCTTATGTATTAAGCGCTAGTAGCTATTAATACAGTAGCGTTTGGATGCGGTTTGCGCTGGGCGGCAGGTGGCGCAAGGGGGCCGCTAGCGGCCCGGTAAGGCCAAAAAAAGGCCCGCCGCAGCGAGCCTTTGGAGATCCGTGGGGCGCATCAGCCGCCGTGGAACTTGACCACCAGCGGCACGATCAGCAGCGCCACGATGTTGATGATCTTGATCAGCGGGTTGATGGCCGGGCCGGCCGTGTCCTTGTAGGGGTCGCCCACCGTGTCGCCCGTGACGGCGGCCTTGTGTGCCTCGCTGCCCTTGCCGCCGTGGTGGCCGTCTTCGATGTATTTTTTGGCGTTGTCCCAGGCGCCGCCGCCCGTGCACATGCTGATGGCCACAAACAGCCCGGTGACGATGGTGCCCATGAGCAGGCCACCCAGCGCCTTCGGGCCGAGTGCCAGGCCCACCACGATGGGCACCACCACGGGCAGCAGACTGGGGATCACCATCTCCTTGATGGCGGCGGTGGTCAGCATGTCCACGGCCTTGCCATATTCGGGCTTGGCCGTGCCTTCCATGATGCCGGGAATGTCACGGAACTGGCGGCGCACCTCCACCACCACGGCACCGGCGGCGCGACCCACGGCCTCCATGGCCATGGCGCCAAAGAGGTAGGGGATCAGTCCGCCGATGAAAAGACCCACGATCACCAGCGGATCGCTCAGGTCAAAGCTGATGGCGCGGCCATAGCTTTCGAGCTTGTGGGTGTAGTCGGCAAACAGCACCAGCGCGGCCAGCCCGGCCGAGCCAATGGCATAGCCCTTGGTGACGGCCTTGGTGGTGTTGCCCACGGCGTCCAGCGGGTCGGTGACGTCGCGCACGCTGCTGGGCAGCTCGGCCATTTCGGCAATGCCGCCGGCGTTGTCGGTGATGGGGCCATAGGCATCCAGCGCCACCACGATGCCCGCCATGCTCAGCATGGACATGGCGGCCACGGCGATACCGTACAGCCCTGCGAGCTGGTAGGCCGAGAGAATGGCCAGGCACACAAAGATCACGGGCCAGGCCGTGGAGCGCATCGACACGCCCAGGCCCGCAATGATGTTGGTACCGTGGCCCGTGGTCGATGCCTGGGCGATGTGCTGCACGGGCGAGTATTGCGTGCCGGTGTAGAACTCGGTAATCCATACCAGCGCTGCCGTCAGCACCAGTCCGGTGGCGCACGCCCCAAACAGCTTCATCTGGCTGCCGGTGGCGGTGATGGCGTTGTCCGGCATGATCCAGATGGTCACGAAATAGAAGGCGATGAGTGACAGCACGCCCGCAATCGCCAGGCCCTTGTACAGCGCAGGCATCACGTTCTTCATGCCGGGCGAGGCCTTCACGAAGAAGCAGCCGATGATGGACGCAATGATGGACACGGCCCCCAGCGCCAGCGGGTACACCACGGCGTTGACCGGGGCGCTCACCACCAGCAGCGCGCCCAGCACCATGGTGGCGATCAGCGTCACGGCGTAGGTTTCGAACAGGTCGGCTGCCATGCCGGCGCAGTCGCCCACGTTGTCGCCCACGTTGTCGGCAATCACCGCGGGGTTGCGCGGGTCGTCTTCAGGGATGCCCGCCTCGACCTTGCCCACCAGGTCGGCGCCCACATCGGCGCCCTTGGTGAAGATGCCGCCGCCCAGGCGCGCAAAGATCGAAATCAGCGACGAGCCAAACGCAAAGCCGATCAGCGGGTTGAGCAGATTGGCCAGGTTGGCCGTGGGCGTGAGATTGCCGTTGCCCGCCAGAAACCAGTAAAAGCCCGTGACGCCCAACAGGCCCAGCCCCACCACACCAGCATGCCGGTGATGGCCCCGCCCCGGAACGCTACATCGAGCGCCGGGCCGATGCCGCGCGTGGCCGCCTGCGCGGTGCGCACGTTGGCGCGCACCGACACGTTCATGCCGATGAAGCCGCAGGCGCCCGACAGCACCGCGCCAATGACGAAGCCGACGGCCGTCGTCAAGTCAAGAAAGATGCCGATCAGCACGGCCAGCACCACGCCGACGAGGGCAATGGTTTTGTACTGCCGTGCCAGGTAGGCTGCGGCGCCGGCCTGGATGGCGGCGGCAATCTCCTGCATGCGGGCATTGCCGGGGTCCTTGGCAAGAATCCATCCCCGGGCCCAGATTCCATAGGCCACCGCAATCAATCCGCAAACCAGAGCCAGTATCAGAGGGGCAGTCAGCGCTGTATTTCCAGCCATTCGTCACTCCTTGAAGTATTGAGATGCACGGAAGGAAACACAACGCATCGGTGTGCTTCCGCTGCGTTGCTTCCTCGCGCTCTAGCGTACTGGAGTCGATTGGCCAACAGACCCAATTTACAGCCAAACGCCAGATTGCAAGCGGGCAGAAAGGGGTGTGTGCCTAAAATCAGGGTTAATCCCGACGCGTCGTGCTGCGTGGATTGTCTTCAATCAACTTTTCATACAAGACATGTCTCTCAACAACGTCCCCCCAGGCAAGAACGTTCCCGATACCTTCAATGTGGTCATCGAGATCCCGATGAACGCCGACCCTATCAAGTATGAAGTGGACAAGGAATCGGGCGCCATCTTCGTGGACCGTTTCATGACCACGGCCATGCACTACCCCACGAACTACGGCTATGTGCCGCAAACGCTGTCGGGCGACGGTGACCCGGTGGACGTGCTGGTGATCACGCCTTACCCCCTTCATCCCGGTGTGGTCGTGACTTGCCGCCCCCTGGGTATCCTGATGATGGAAGACGAAGCCGGCGTGGATGGCAAGGTCATTGCGGTGCCCACCTCCAAGATCCTGCCCATGTACGACCACTGGAAGACCATCGACGACGTGAACGCCATGCGCCGCAACGCCATCGCTCACTTCTTCGAGCACTACAAGGACCTGGAAAAAGGCAAGTGGGTCAAGGTGCTGGGCTGGGAAGGTATCGACTCGGCCAAGAAGGAAATCAGCGACGGCATCGCCAACTACCAAAAGAGCCTGGGTTGAGCCGGTTCAACCCCATTTTTGAATCAAATGACGCCGAAGCCCTTTACTAATAAGCGCTGACAGCTATCAAAATTAAAGCATGCACCCCAACGGGGTGCATGCTTTTTTTTGGCCGGTGGGCAGCCTGGGGAATGCTGCCGCGTCGACCAGACGGCCAACGCAGCACCAAACGCCCGTGGCCCCCGCACGAAGTCCGTCCATACCGCGCCATCGATCCGCGCCACGCTGGCAACGGGGTAGTTGTGAGCAAATGCAACTGAAGACTGCTATGCTCTGCCGATATGCGCAGGCCCGGCGCAGTCGCCAGCCTGCCCGAACCGATGTTTTCAAGGATGCGCACATGATTTCTGCCCCCACTGCAACCCGTTCCGAGGCGTCTTCGCGCACCGCTGCCGCAGCCCGCGCGGCGGAATATCTGACCTTTCGCCTGGGGGAGGAGGAGTACGGCATCGATATCCTGCGGGTGCAGGAGATCCGCTCGTACGAGCAGCCCACGCGCATGGCGCATGCGCCCGACTTCATCAAGGGCGTGGTGGATTTGCGCGGGCGCATCGTTCCCATCGTGGATCTGCGCCTGAAACTGCACTGCCCCCAGGCCGATTACACCGATTTCACCGTGGTCATCATCCTGAACGTGGGTGGCACCGTGCTGGGTGCGGTGGTGGATGCCGTGGCCGATGTGGTAGCCCTCACGCCCGATGCCATCAAGCCGGCGCCACAGTTTGAAAGCCAGGTGGACTCGGCCTTTGTGACCGGCATTGCCACCGTGGGCGACCGCATGCTCATCATGATGGACATTGAATCCTTGCTAAGCAGCGCCGAAATGGGCCTGGTGGCCCAGGTCGCGCAGTAAGCGGCACCGGCGAATCAGCACTCCTTTTCTCGGGCAGTCCGGGGGGCGCGGCCCTCACTTCTTCAGCAGGGTGAAGGCCGGGCAACGCTGCGGCGGAGGGCAGGGCTGCCTCGCACAAAAAACCTCAATCGCTGATGCCCTGACGGTCGGTAACTGCCGCCGTGCAGCGGCAGAGCATTGCACGCTTTTTAGCGGCTTGCCCTGCGCCACCGTTGTGCTGTCAAAGTACTTTTTGCGCCGCAGCGCGTGTGGCGGATGTTGTGTTGGCGAGCGTCACGCATTAATATTCATGTAAAATGAATCTTATAAATTTCCGCTGCTTGCGTCGTTCCGGCGCAGCGGGCCGCACCGCATGAAACCCATCTCAACACCTGTCGTCTCCACCGCAGGCGTGGCTCCGGCCTCTGCTTTGCAGGGTTTGCCATTCCTGCGTCTGGGTTTTCGCCCGTTTTATCTGGGCGCGGCCTTTGTGGCGTGCCTGACCGTGCCGCTGTGGATAGCTTCCATGCTTGGGTGGCTTGCGCTCGATCTTCCGGTCGCTCCCCTGCTGTGGCACGCCCACGAAATGCTGTTCGGGTTTGCCGCCACCGTCATCATCGGGTTCTTGCTCACGGCCGTGAAGGCGTGGACAGGGCTGTCCACGCCGCGCGGTGCGTTGCTGGGGGCGCTGGCACTGCTCTGGCTTGCCGCCAGGGTGGCTGCCGTGGTGGCCCCCTATGCGGTCTATGCAGCGCTGGACATGGTCTTGCTGCCGGTGGTGGCGGGCATTTTGCTGGCGGTGCTGCTGCGGGCGCGCAACCGCCGCAATTTGCCGCTGATGGGGGTGCTGGTGCTGCTGTCGCTGGCCAATGTCGCGTTTCATCTGGCGGTCATGGGTGTCATCAGCCTGCCGCCCGTGCAGGCGCTGCATGCTGGCCTGGCGCTCATTGTGCTGATTGAATGCGTCATGGCCGGACGCGTGGTGCCGGCTTTCACCATGAGCGTGAACCCGGGGCTCAAGCTGCAGGCGCAGCGCCCGCTGGAACTCACCACCATGGCCGTCACGGCCCTGGCGCTGGTGTCGTGGGTGTGTGCTCCTTTTGGCGTGGGCGCGGTCACGGCGGTGCTTGCCGGGCTGGCGGCGCTGCTGCACGGCGTGCGCATGTGGCGCTGGAAGCCCTGGATCACCCGCAACCGTCCCATCTTGTGGATTCTGCACGCGTCGTATGCCTGGATTCCTGTGGGCTTTGCTCTGCTGGCCTTGGCGCAACTGGGTGTTGTGGCCGTGTCTGCCGCGGTGCATGCCTTTGCCGTGGGTGTCACGGGGGGGCTGATCATCGGCATGATCACCCGCACGGCGCGCGGCCACACGGGTCGGCCGCTGCAGGCTTCCCGGCTGGAGGTGCTGGCCTATGGGCTGGTGATGGGCGCCGCTGTTTTGCGTGTCCTTGTGCCGCTGGCCGCACCGCAGTGGTATGCCGCCACACTGGTGGTGGCCGCGCTGGCCTGGTCCACGGCTTTTGCCATTTACCTGGGCCTCTTTACCCCCTGGCTGTTCCAGACCCGGCTGGACGGCAAGGACGGCTGATGGCGCTGTGCGCGGGCGGTGTTGTTGCAACGCCTTGCCAGCGCCTCAACGACTCAGCGCCGGGGCCGAGGTTGCCAGTCTGAATCATTTTTCGTTGCTCTTGCTCACTTCCCCTAGAAAGGCTTTGCCATGACTTCCACCCAGAATTCCGTCATCGATGTACGCGAAATTGCGCCCCGCGAGCGCCACGCCCTGATTTTTGGCCGCTTCGATGCGCTGTTGCCCGGCGAGGCGCTGCAATTGGTCAACGACCATGATCCACAGCCCCTGCGCCAGCAATTCGAGGTCCGCTCTGCGGGCGCGTTCAAATGGGCTTATCTGCAGCAAGGCCCCGATCTGTGGCGTGTACAGATCAGCAAGACCGAGCCCGCCGCAGCCACGGGCGGTTCTTGCTGCTCGGGTGGCGCCTGCGGCGGCTGAGGCCCCGCAGCGTCGGCGGCGCGAGGCCGCCGGGTTTTGGCCCCGCCATTGTGTGAGGCGAGGTGTCAGGCCGCCCGAAACGGGCTGCGTGCCTGCAGATGGTCCAGATACTGCTCCACCCCGACACCTTCGCGGGCCAGAAACCGGTCCACCGCATCGGCAAATGCCGGATGTGCCAGCCAGTGCATGCTGGTCGCCGGAACGGGCAGCAGGGCGCGGGCCATTTTGTGTTCGCCTTGCGCACCGCCTTCGAATCGCTGCACGCCATGCGCAATGCACCATGCCAGGGGCTGGTAGTAGCAGGCTTCGAAATGGAGGCAGTCCACCCGCTCCAGCGCACCCCAGTAACGGCCGTAGGCGGTGCAGCCGGCATACTTTGAATGATATTGGCCTCTGGCGCTTGATGGCTGTGCGCTGATAGCTATCAAACTACTAGCAATTGGACGGCCTTCGCGCTCTGCAATAAACAGCAGCCAGTGTTCGGGCATGCGATCGGCCATCTGCTGAAAGAATGCCCGCGTGAGGTAGGGCGGGTTGCCGTGTTCCAGATAGGTGCGTTCGTAGCAACGGTAAAAGAAGTTCCAGTCGTCCGCAGTGATGTCAGCCCCCTGTGCCCAGCGAAAGGTGACACCTGCCTCGGCCACGCGCCGGCGTTCCTGGCGGAATTTCTTGCGCTTTTCCTGCGTGAGGTGCGCCAGAAAATCGTCGAAATCGCGGTAGGCAAGCGTTCCGGCTGCCGCCGAGCCGCTGTCGCAATGGCTTTCGACCGCTGCGAGGACGCTCTCTGTGGGCAGCAAAAACCCGCCCGTGCCGAGCGTGGGGGCCGCACCCGAGCCGCCGCCGGGCCGTCCCAAGGCGGCGAGAGCCCCCTCGGGGGGCAGCGAGGACACGTCAATGCCGAGCGTGGGGGCCGCACCCGAGCCGCCGCCGGGCCGCCCCAAGGCGGCGAGAGCCCCCTCGGGGGGCAGCGAGGACGCGTCAGTGCCGAGCGTGGGGGCCGCACCCGAGCCGCCGCCGGGCCGCCCCAAGGCGGCGAGAGCCCCCTCGGGGGGCAGCGAGGACACGTAAGTGCCGAGCGTGGGGGCCACATTCTTCCAGTGAAACTGCACCGTATGCCGCAGCATCAGGCCTTCGCGGGCGCCGGTCAGCACATCGTCGTCGCTGGCGAACAGCACATGCAGTGACGAGATGCCCTCGTCCTCGCACCACTGGCACAGCGCCTGCACCAGCCCCTGGCGGGCTGCGGCGTCGCGCGCCATAAGCCGGGTGCCGGGCACGGGCGTGAAGGGCACCGCCACCACGGCCTTGGGGTAGTAGGGGACGCCGTGTTGCTCGTAGGCACTGGCCCAGGCCCAGTCAAACACGTATTCGCCGTAAGAATGGCTTTTGAGGTACAGCGGGCAGGCTGCCACCAGCAGGTCGCCCTCCCACAGGGTCATGAACCGGGGTGTCCAGCCCGTGTGGGGAACAGCGCTCTCGCTCTCATGCAGTTCGGCCAGGTATTCGTGGCGCATGAACGGGGTGGGGTGCGATTGCAGTGCCAGCAGGGCGTTCCAGGCAGTGGCGTCCACCTCCAGCGGCGATGCCAGCACGCGCGCGATAATGGCGCCTTCAGCCATGCTGCCTCCGTGGACCACCGTTTTGCACGGGGCCGTTGTGGGCTGTGGTGGCGGTGTCCAACCCGGCTACAAAAGCCGATTCCAGTTCCATGATGCTCTCCATTTGCACCGCTCAGCTCAATTTTGTCGTGGGCGACATGCCCGGCAATGCGCAGAAAATCATCGCAGCCGCGCATGAAGCTCACGCGCAGGGCGCGCGTCTGTTGCTGACGCCCGAACTGGCCATCTGTGGCTACGCGGCAGAAGACCTGTTCCTGCGCCCCGCGTTTCTGGCGGCCTGTGATGATGCCGTGAAAACCGTGGCCCGCGAGACCGCGGGGTTGAATGGCCTTGTGATCGTTCTGGGCCATCCGCAAAAGCTGGCTGCCGGCGACCCGGCATTCAGCCCGTGCCTGAACGCGGCCAGCGTGCTGCGGCATGGCCAGATCGAGCAGACCTATGCCAAGCGCGAGCTGCCCAATTACCAGGTGTTCGATGAGCGCCGCTATTTCGTTGCCGGCCAGTCGCCCTGCGTTTTCGAGGTGCAGGGCGTGCGGGTCGGGGTGCTGATCTGCGAAGACGCATGGTTTCCAGAGCCTGCACGCGCTGCTGCCAGCGCGGGGGCGCAGCTGCTGGCGGTGATTAATGCATCGCCCTTTCACCTGGGCAAGAGCGCCGAGCGCGAGCAGACCATGCGCGAGCGCGTGGCCGAGACCGGCCTGCCACTGGTCTATGCCCACCTGGTGGGCGGGCAGGACGAGGTGGTTTTTGAAGGCCGCTCGTTTGCCCTGAATGCAGATGGCTCGGTAGCGGGGCGCGCCCCAGGCTTCAAGGAAAAACTGGTGTTTGCGCATATCCGGCAAGCGCAAGCAGCTATCAAAATAGAAGCAAAGGTGGTGCCCGAGTGCAGCCTGGAAGCCGACCTGTGGGATGCGCTGGTGCTGGGCGTGCGCGACTATGTGGGCAAAAACGGCTTCCCGGGCGCCTTGCTGGGTTTGTCGGGCGGCATTGATTCGGCGCTGGTGCTGGCCATTGCGGTGGATGCCCTGGGCGCCGACAAGGTGCGCACGGTGATGATGCCGTCGCCCTACACGGCGGACATCAGCTGGATCGATGCGCGCGACATGGCCGAGCGCATGGGTGTGCGCCATGACGAAATCTCGATTGCGTCACAGTTCGAGGCCTTCAAGGCCGCGCTGGCGCCGCATTTTGCCGGCCGCGCCGAAGACACGACCGAAGAGAACCTGCAGGCGCGCATCCGCGGCATGCTGCTCATGGCCTTGTCGAACAAATTCGGGGCCATTGTGCTGACCACCGGCAACAAGAGTGAGCTGGCCACGGGCTACTGCACGCTGTACGGTGATATGGCCGGCGGCTTTGCGCCCATCAAGGACGTGGCCAAGACCCGGGTGTTTGCCCTGGCGCGCTGGCGCAATGCCCACGACCCGTATGGCACCGGGGCGAACCCCATCCCCGAGCGCATCATCACGCGCCCGCCCAGTGCCGAGTTGCGCCCCGACCAGAAAGACCAGGATAGTTTGCCGGCTTACGAGGTGCTCGATGCGATCGTGGCTCGCTACATGGAGAATGATGAACCGATAGAGTCCATCATTGCAGCCGGGTTTGAGCGCGCCGATGTCGAGCGCGTCACACGGCTGATCAAGCTCAACGAATACAAGCGCCGCCAGGCCCCTGTGGGCGTGCGCGTGACGCGCCGCAGCTTCGGCAAGGACTGGCGTTACCCTATCACCAGCAAATTCAGGGCCTGACGGGCATCCGCCAGGCCCGCCGCTTTCTTAAATTCCCCAGGAGACCCCCATGAAAATGATCACCGCCGTCATCAAGCCCTTCAAGCTCGAAGAAGTCCGAGAAGCCTTGGCCGAATGTGGCGTGACCGGCCTCACCGTGACCGAGGTGAAGGGTTTTGGGCGCCAGAAAGGCCACACCGAGCTGTACCGCGGGGCCGAATATGTGGTTGATTTCCTGCCCAAGGTGAAGGTTGAGGTGGTGGTCAAAACCGAAGACCTGGAGCGCTGCGTGGACGCCATCGTGAATGTGGCGCGCACGGGAAAGATCGGGGACGGCAAGATTTTCGTGACGGCCGTGGAGCGCGTGGTGCGCATTCGCACCGGCGACCTGGATGACGCAGCGATCTGATCCGTGACGCTCCCCGCAGGCGCGCTGCGTAGCTCGCTGTACGCCTTGCGCGGTGGCCGATGCTGAGGTTTGCGCGACCGGGGGCTTTGGTTCTTAAATCACCGAGCGCAATGGCATGGATGCCTGATCGGGACCGGCCTCCTGCACCAGCGTGCGCAGCAGGGCCTCTACATCGGTGCTTGCGTGCAGAAGGTCCATTTGCCAATTGCCCATGAATCCGTTGGCCACGCTGGATTGCAAGAAGCCCAGCAAGCCGTCGTAATAGCCGGCCACATTGAGCAGGCCCAGCGGCTTGTCGTGATAGCCCAGCTGGCGCCAGGTCCACACTTCAAACAGCTCCTCAAAGGTTCCGATGCCGCCGGGTAGCGCAACAAAGGCGTTGCTGCGCTCCGCCATCATGGCTTTGCGCTCATGCATGGTTTGCACGATGTGCAACTCGTCGCACTGTTGGTTGGCCAGCTCCTTGTCGACCAGGGTTTGCGGTATCACGCCCACTACGCGGCCACCGGCCAGGCGCGTGGCTTCGGCCACCGTGCCCATCAGGCCGCTGCGCCCGCCACCGTAGACGAGTTGGCCGCCATGCGAACCAATCCACTGGCCCACGGCCGCAGCCGCCTGGGCAAACGCCGCGCTCTCGCCGGGGCGCGAGCCACAGTACACACAGATTGAAAATGCGGGCTCAGCCATGAAGAAACCTTTGAAGAATGGCGGCAGACCAGATGCCGATGCACAGCAGCAGCGACAGCAGTACGGCAGCGCTGCCCATGTCCTTGGCCCGTTTGGAGAGGTCGTGCCACTCGGGGCCGATGCGGTCGATGGCGGTCTCGATGCCGGTGTTGAGCAGTTCAACAATCATGACGATCACCACCGAACCCGCCAGCAACACCACTTCGACCCAGCCATGACCCAGCCAGAACGACAGCGGAACCAGGACGACGGCCGCAAGGGCTTCCTGGCGAAACGCTTTTTCGTTCCAGCCGGCACGCAGCCCTGCGATGGAGTAACCGGTGGCATGCCAGATGCGGTTCAGCCCGGACCGGGCCTTCTGGGGGTTGGCAGGTGCGTGGTGTGACGGGTCGGATGATTGCATGCCGCGATTGTCGGGGGAGGATGTGTCCGGAACGGGTCGGCCCGAACAGGGCTTACTTTTTTG
The DNA here is from genome assembly GCF_003345135.1 of Acidovorax sp. BoFeN1. Taxonomy (NCBI): domain Bacteria; kingdom Pseudomonadati; phylum Pseudomonadota; class Betaproteobacteria; order Burkholderiales; family Comamonadaceae; genus Acidovorax; species Acidovorax sp. BoFeN1. The sequence goes on along the minus strand of NZ_QOZT01000095.1, from coordinate 637 downwards.
CAGGTTCGTAGTGCACCAGGCGTGTGCCCGCCAGTGCGTCGTGCCAGAACTGCTGCTGTGGGTGAAAACGGCTCAACACCGCCCACACGGCGACCCAGCCCAGTACGATCACCGTGGCTTCACCGCCCGGCAGCGAAAAAGGTGCCAAAGCGGCCAACGGCGGCAGAAACCACAGCCAGGAACAAACGTAGCGCAGCAGTGCGCGCCGCTGGGTAAGCGGACGGCCATCGCGATCCACGACACGGATGTGCCAGGTCTTCATGGCCAGCGTCTGCCCCTTGGCCCAGAACCAGGTGAAGTAGATGCCAAACACCACGAACAGGAAGGCCTGCAGCGCGTGGCGGTTGTCCATGGCGTTGCGGGTCTGGCTCAGGGTGCCAAACAGGTAGCCGGCGATGAAGACCACGCCGAACATCAGGATGCCTTCGTACATCCAGCATGCCATGCGGCGGATCAGGCGGGGGGCTTGCAGATTCAGGGGTGCTGCCACGGCGGCAGGCAGTGCGACAGGGGAGGGCAAGGCAGACATGCAAATTACGGGGGAGCATGCAGGGGCGCATCGTGCCCCCCTGGGGCAAGGTTATGGGCGGGCGGTGTGGCCGACAGGGGCGGCAGCGTGACTGGCTCGGCCACAGGC